>CAMHDG010000089.1 GCA_946183815.1 uncultured bacterium
GATGAAAGAACTCGGAATTGAGGTTGAGCCAAAAGCATACAATATACATTATGATTTTTTGACAAGTGATAAAGTTGCTCATGCCTTTCAGTTTGAATATGGAAATAAATCTTCTCTTATAGAAATTTTGCGCAACGATAAAACTTTTAAACATTTGTTGGAATACCATTTTAACTAAATTACTCAAACGCACGTTTAATCTCTGAATTGTTTATCATTTTTTTTGTTATAATTCATTAACAAAAAGAATTGTAAATTCCATGCTTGTTATAATTATTGACGGTTTAATTTTATGATAAAATAATAAAGAATGGAGATGAAATAATGATTACAGTAAAAGATGTTGAACACGTAGCAAAACTTGCAAGATTGGAATTAACAGAAGAAGAAAAAGAAAAATATGCAGGTCAGTTAGGTGATGTTTTAAAATACGTTGAACAAATGAACGAGGTTGATACAAGTAATGTTGAACCAATGGCTCACGCAATAGATTTTGTAAACGTAATGAGAGAAGATACTGTTAAATACGAACAGACAAAAGAGGAACTTATGAAGAACGCTCCGGATGAAGAAGACGGGTTTTTTAAAGTCCCAAAAATCAATTAGGATATTGAAAAAGGGGATTTTATCCCTTTTTTTATTTAAGACTATCATAAGTAAGAAGAGGAATGTGTATGACAAAGTTTATTTTTATAACGGGTGGTGTTGTTAGTTCTCTTGGGAAAGGAATTATCGGTGCATCATTAGGAAAATTGTTACGTTCAAAAGGGTTTAGTGTTGCAATTCAGAAATTTGACCCTTATATAAATGTTGACCCTGGGACAATGAGTCCATTCCAGCATGGTGAAGTATTCGTTACTGATGATGGAGCAGAAACAGACCTCGATTTAGGACACTATGAAAGATTTATTGATGCTAACTTTAGTCAGTTGAGTAATGTTACATCAGGAAGTGTTTACCAAACTGTTATAAAAAAAGAACGCAGGGGCGATTATTTAGGTGCAACAGTTCAGACAATTCCTCATATTACAAACGAAATTAAATCAAGAATTTTAAAAGCACAAAAACAGTTTAAAACAGATTTTCATATTATAGAAATCGGCGGAACAATAGGTGACATTGAGGGGTTGCCTTTTATTGAAGCCATAAGACAGTTCAAGACTGAAGTAGGTATTGGTAATGCTATAAATATTCATTGTACACTGTTACCTTATCTGCCGACATCAGGTGAACTTAAAACAAAACCTTCTCAACATAGTGTAAATGTTTTGAGAAGTTACGGTCTGCAACCTGAAATTTTGGTTTGCAGAACCTCTAAACCTATTCCAAAGACAGAAAAGGATAAACTCGCACTTTTCTGTTCTGTTGCAAAAGAGGCTGTTATTGAATGCAGGGATATGAAAAGTATTTACGAAGTTCCTCTTGCTCTTAATGAACAACATTTTGCAGAGGTTGTTCTTCAACTCCTGCAAACAAAAGATAAAAAGTCAGACTTAACCTCGTGGGCAAAGTTGGTTGATAAGATTAAAAATCCTAAAATGACTGTAAAAATTGCTATTGCAGGTAAATATACAAAATTGTCTGATGCTTATATTTCAGTTGTAGAATCTTTGAAGCACGCAGGGTTTAAAGATGAAGCAAAAATAGAGATTAAGTGGATAAATTCTGAAGAATGTACCGATGATAAAAAATGTAAAGAACTGTTTAAAGATGTTCAGGGGTTAGTCGTTCCCGGTGGGTTTGGAGTCAGAGGTATTGAAGGAAAACTTAATGCAATAAAATATGCAAGAGAAAATAATTTACCGTTCTTGGGTATTTGTTTAGGTATGCAGTGTGCAGTTATTGAGTATGCAAGAAATGTTGTAGGACTTAAAGATGCAAATTCAAAAGAGTTTGATGAAGGTGCAACATACCCTGTTATCGACCTTATGACCGAACAAAAGAATGTAAAAGGTTATGGCGGTACGATGAGATTAGGTGCGTATGACTGTGTAATCAAAAAAGGCTCTGTTGCTAATAAGGCTTATGGCGCAACTAAAATATCAGAACGTCACAGACACAGATATGAAGTTAATAATGAATTTATAGATAAAATAAGAGATGCAGGGTTGGTATTCTCCGGCATGTCACCTGACGGTATGCTTGCAGAAATGGTTGAGTTACCTCAAAATGACTGGTTTGTTGCCGCTCAATTCCATCCTGAATTCAAATCAAGACCTGAAAGACCTCATCCGCTTTTCCAAGGTTTGATTGATGCATCAGTGAAGAAATGGAAGAATGATAATGGAAAATAATTTAAAAATAGTTTTAGATAAAGATATAAATACGGAATTGATAAAATCAAAAAAAATTGCTGTAATAGGTTTTGGCTCACAAGGTTACGGTCAGTCTATGAATTTAAAAGACAGCGGTTGTGATGTTGTTTTAGGTTTAAGACTTGGCGGTAAATCTGATGTCAAAGCAAAAGATTACGGGTTTAAGACAATGACTATTGAAGATGCTGTTAAGTATGCTGATATAGTTCAAATTCTTATTCCTGACGAAATTCAGTCCAAGGTTTACGAGGAACAAATTAAACCTTATATGAGAGATGGACAATACCTGATGTTTTCACACGGGTTTAATATCCATTTTAAGAAGATAGTTGCTCCAAGTGGAGTAAATGTAATTATGGTTGCTCCAAAGGGTCCGGGGCATACAGTCAGAAGCGAGTATGTTCAAGGGAAGGGTGTGCCTTCGCTTGTTGCGGTTGAGCAAGATCCGTCAGGAGATAGTCTTGAGGTTGCACTCTCGTACGCATCTGCTATCGGTGCGGGAAGAGCAGGTATAATTGAAACAACTTTCAGAGAAGAAACAGAAACTGATTTGTTTGGAGAACAAACAGTTATTTGCGGCGGGGTTTCCGCTCTTATAAAAGCAGGGTTTGATGTTCTGGTCGAGGCAGGATATTCACCTTATATGGCTTATTTTGAGGTTTGCCATGAGATGAAACTTATTGTTGATTTGATAAATCAGGGCGGTATAGGTGATATGTATTATTCTATCTCTAATACTGCAGAATACGGTGATATGACAAGAGGTCCTAAAGTCGTTGGCGAACCGTCTAAAGAGGCTATGAGAAAAATTTTGAAAGATATTCAGTCAGGCGATTTTGCAGAAGAATTTTTGGCTGATATTAATGGCGACAGAAAAGTTTTCAATAAGTTGAGAGAAGAAAATAAAAACCTGCTTATTGAAAAAATTGGGAAGGAAATAAGAAGTTCTTTCAAGTGGAACAACGATAACAGAATTATTGACAGAGAAAAAAATTAGGGGAAAATATATGTTTAGTACAACAGCAGAATACGAAGTATTATCATTTAGCGTAGGCGACACAAAAGCGGGTACAAAGATGGGTAAGTTGCAGTTGAAAAATACTGAAGATGACACTACTCTGAATTGTATTCTTTGGGAAGAAACTTTAAACAGAACAGATATGAAACTATATAGGGTGGGCAATATCGTAAGAATTGTTTCTGCATCGTTTAACGAAAGGTTTAATAATTGTCTTATTTCTGCTTTAGAACTGATTAAAGAGGCAAAAATGGGGTTAGAACCTGAAGAAAGAGAAGAGTATTTCTCTAAAATTATTTCTAACCTTGAGTCAATAAAAGATGAAAAATTAAGAGAGTTTGTTGTCGGATATTTTAAAGAATATGAAGAAGAAATAAAAGAAGCCCCTGCGGCAAAGGCTATGCATCATAACTTTATAGGCGGGCTTTTGGTTCACACTTTAGAGTGTATTGAACTTGCAAAACTCGTTATTAATCAGTCTTTTCAGCGTATAAATGCTGATAACGCTATTGCAGCCTGTGCCTTGCACGATATCGGTAAGATTTTTGAATATTCTATTGACCCTGAAAACGGAATTATAGATTATGATGAAGATTTCAAAAAAGAGTGGTTTTCTCATACTCAATTTGCGTATTCTTTGTGTATGACAAAAGGGTTTAAGGAAGTTGCAAAAATGATAGCCGCACACCATTCAAGAGCAGAGTGGGGGGCTATTCTTGATTTAAACGAAAAAGATTTAGAAAATTATGTATATTTCGTTCATCATATTGATGACTTGTCTGCAAAATTCGGAAAGACAAGTGCGAGTATGCTTTAGGTGATAATTACCGGATATATGTTTTTTTGTTATAATGTATCCGTAGAGGAGATTACAAATTGAAAATAAGTGTAAAAGTTCCTGCCACATCGGCAAATATAGGTCCGGGGTTTGATTGTTTAGGTATGGCATTACCTATATATAATATTGTGACCCTTGAAGAAACTGTATTACCGGGGACAGGCGTTGAGATAAATATATTATCTGATGAAGAAGATGTTGATAAGTTGATTATTGACCACATTCCACGTGACGAAAACAGTGTTGTTTATAAGGCAATAGAGTTGTTGTATAACTCTATCGGTCAGACACCGACTGAATTGAGGGTGAATATACAAACATCAATTCCTGTTTCACGTGGGCTCGGAAGTTCTGCTGCAGTAATTGTTGGTGCACTAATGGCTACGAATAAACTGTTAGGTAATCCGGCAGACGAGTCAGCACTTTTATCTATCGCAACAGAGATTGAAGGTCATCCTGATAATGTCACTCCTGCTGTTGTTGGAGGACTTGTTATGTCGTCACTTGAAAACGATGGCAGTATTATTTATAGAAAAATTGACTGGCCTGATGAGTGGGCTATTACGGTTTGTATCCCTGATGTTGAACTGGCAACAGAGATTTCTCGTTCTGTTATACCTAAAGAAGTTCCTATTGAGGATGCTGTCTTTAATTTAAAAAGAATGGGTATGTTTATGAAGGCAGTTCATGATTGTGATTCTGAACTAATGAAAGTTGCTCTTACTGATAAATTACATCAACCATACAGGGAAAAACTTGTACCGGGGCTTAAAGAATTAAACGAAGCCTTTAAACATGAAGAAGGTGTCTTGGGATGTGTTTTAAGCGGTGCAGGGTCATCTATGCTTATTATTTCTAAACAAGGCGTTATAGACAAGGTTCAAACCGTCACTCAGGAAATAATGGATAATTTGAATGTCAGGGCGGATATACGTACCCTTAAAATTGAGCAAAACGGTGCTGAAATTTTGAGTGACTAGATTTATTTTGGTAACTATATACAATGTTACAGTTGGTGATTTGTCACTGCCGGTGCGGGAGCAAATGCCAATTTACTCCCGCACCCGCTGAAAAATCTTTGATTTTCGTGGCAGTCCATAATTTATATATAATCAGTAGAATTGCTTCGTGCAAAGCCATACAGGGCAACGAGTTAATCAGTCAATCAGATAAGGCATATATTTGTTTTATTTGGTTTGTTTCTTTCTGCGTTCGTTGTGTTGTTGATGTTGGTGATCGTGTTTATCACAATCCATAATATTATTGAATTTATCTATAATATCTTCGTTATGATATTTCATAGCGTGTTCTGTTCTGTCGTGAAGGTCTATAAGGTGGTAGTGCATAGATATTTCCAGATTAATAAGTGCTATATTGTAATTATAGATGGCATCTACATATCCGTCCATGGCAGAACAGTATGCATTTCTCGCATAAAGCAGTTCTAACTGATCCATCTTCCCTTCTTTGTATCGCTTTAAGGTATCCTCTAAATTCCCGACAGACGTAACTAATCTCTCTTTTGCAATCGGAATTTGGGCATAACATTTATTTACTGTGTTAAGAGATTTTCTAACCTGAAAATATAAATCTTCTTTAAATTTGTCTATTTCAGTTTGTGCTAAATCTACTTGTGCATGAGCACCTTTTAGGCTGTGTTTAAACTCCATTGCGTTTAATGAGGAAGTAAGGCTCACCCCCAGCGTTAAATCATTATTTGAATACTCGTTTGTTCTTAGGAAATTGTAGCCCACGTTCCCGCTCAATTCGGGATAATATGTTCTTTTGACCGCTAATAGTGCTTGCTCCATCGCATTTTTTGTTGAGATAAGCACCTTTAAATCAGGACTATTTTTGTATGCAAGTTCTACTGCTTGTTTATATGTGAAATTAGGATGTATAGTATCATTTTTTTCTGTTTGAATTTTGTATGTTGTTGTTTTTGTGTGAGAAACAAGTTTGTAGGGGTTTGTTTCTCGTCTGTAACTGTCATCATAGGAGTTTGTTTCTTCTATTAAATAATCAGGAGCATCTAAATAATACATTGAATTATTCAGGTTCTCTTTTGCGTTTTTGACTAAATCTTGTGCCTCAAGTATTTCGAGTTGAATTTGATATTGCTGGGTCTGAGCGTTTAATAAATCTGCTCTGCTTGCTTTTCCGTTTTTAATCATTTCTTTTATATCTGATATAATTTTTTCATTTATCGAGTAATTTATTTTTTTAGTTTCAAGGGTAGATTCTGCTTTTAATACATCGTAGTATCTGGTTTTAATATCGAAAACCGTTGAGCAAACGCTATCCATAAATTCGTATTCAGCACCGATTTGATAGAATTTTTCCATTTTTATTC
>CAMHDG010000090.1 GCA_946183815.1 uncultured bacterium
TTTAGACAAAGAATCTGATGATTACAAATGTCCTGTTTGTAATATGCCAAAAGCCGTATTTAAAGAGGTTAATGCATAAGGTAGTAAATATATACGGTATTACGATATATAAAAAGCCGATAGTAACTATTGGCTTTTTTTGGTATAATACAAGCGAGAGAGGTGTTTATTATGCAAGAGGTTAGAATTGACGTTAGAAACCAAGAGCCTGAAAGAATAGAAGAGGCAAGGAGAAGTTCTGATTTATGCTTCAGGATAAATCATACAAACCCGACAACTCCTGAATGTAAAGAGTTAATAAACGAACTTTTTAATCATACATTAGGCGAAAATACAGTTCTTCATCCGCCAATTTTTACGATATTAGCAGATAAGGTAAAAATAGGAAAAAATGTAACCATACTAAATAATTTTCAATGTATGTCAGCGGGTGGGCTAACTATTGAAGATAACACAATGATTTCGCTTAATTGCACTATTGCAACAAATAATCACGATATGTATGACAGATATGTTATAACTTGTAAACCTGTGCATATAAAGAAGAATGTATGGATAGGGGTTAATGTAACAATTCTTCCTGGGGTAACAATAGGGGAAAATGCTGTTGTTGGAGCAGGAGCAGTTGTCACAAAAGATGTACCCGATAACGCAGTAGTTGTCGGTAATCCTGCAAGAGTAATAAGATATTTAGATGCAGATAAGTTTAAAAATTAAGGAGAAAATATGAAAGTATTATTATTTAACGGCTCACCACATAAAAACGGTTGTACTTATACAGCGTTAGAGGAGATTGCTAAAGTTTTAAAAGAAGAAGGGGTAGATTCAGAAATTTATCAAATAGGGATAAAATCACTCACTCCATGCAGAGCATGTGGTGCTTGTGCTAAAATCGGCAAATGTGTAATAAGTGATGACGATGTGAATAATTTTGTTGAGAAGGCAAGAGAGTTTGACGGGTTTGTTTTTGGCTCCCCTGTCCATTATGCCTCTGCCTGCGGCGGGATTACTGCCTTTTTGGATAGAGTGTTCTTTTCTGCGTTTATGTCAGGCAGAGGGGATATTTTTAACCATAAACCCGCAACCGCAATAGCAAGTGCAAGACGTTCAGGCACAACTGCAACATTAGACCAGTTGAACAAATATTTTACTATCTCTCAAATGCCTGTTGTATCGGGCAGATATTGGAATATGGTGCATGGCCATACCCCTGAAGAAGTTATGCAGGATGTTGAAGGTATGCAAAATATGAGGTTTGTTGCTCGTAATATGGCTTGGCTCTTAAAGTGTAAAGAGGCAGGTGCAAAAGCAGGTATTTTGCCTCCCGAACAGGAAGCAGTAACCCTTACAAATTTCATAAGATAAAACAAAGGCGGACATCAGTCCGCTTTTATTTCCCCAGTGCTAACTTGTAACTATCATCTATCAGGCGGTAAATCTCTTTTATATTAAGTGAGCCGTCTAAAACTACCGTTATCCAACTTTTTTTGTTCATGTGATATGCAGGATAATAATTTTCTTTATTCAGTAATTCAGGTATCATATCCTTTTTTGCTCTTACATCAAGAACCTCAATAATTTCATCACTATCAAACCCAAGCCTGTTGGCTTTAACAGAGAGTATTGCAAAATACCATTTCTCGTTATCTTTCCTTCTGCAAACTGCGTTACGTGGAAACTTTTCCCACAAGTATTCCGCAGGGGAACCATATTTTTCTTTTGCGTATTCTAATACCTCGATTGCCTGTTCAAATTCAAAAACACTCATTTCATAACAATTTTGAATTATTTTATTTATCACATTGTCATATTCTGATTTTACTTTCCCTACAAATTTACCTTCAACCCCTTCAACGAGGTGCAAGGTGTAAGGTTCATTTGTTTCTGTTTCTATTAATTCTGTTTTTACCTCACCTGATTTTAAAATTGAAACATTCAGGCAAAAATCACCTTTCATAATATTCTCTGAATATTTCCAGCAGTCATTTCCCTTTTGAAACCCAAATTTTTTTAGTTTAGCCTCACTATATTTTTTATTTTTTAATTTTTCTAAATTCATTTCAACCCCATGTGATTTTTGATGCTGTCTAAAACTGTTTCGGCATAGATCTCATGCATACCATAAAAGATATGACTTGCGTCTTTGACCTCTATTACTTGATTTTCTTTTGGTTTTTTTGTCCAATTATTTAATTGCTCCATAAATTGTTTTGGACTTTTCCCTGTTACAGAATCTTTTGAGCCTATTAAAAAAGTCCCGTTAGGTTTAATATTATACAAAGATTTTGTTTCCCCTTTTCCGCTTAAAACAGGGCAGTTTTTTAGATTTTCAGCATTATAAAATCCGAGGACAGCATTAGCCGTCATTGGAGAAAAACCCCCAAAAAGCAACGGAAGAATATCATTCCCACGACCTTCTTTTACCCATTGTTTTGCGAGTTCAAAATTTTCTTTGATGTTTGGCATAACTCTCCACCAGTGCATAATATCAATCGGGCAGGACACTATAAAATAATCAATATAATCGTCAGATGTATTGCCTAAATAATTTATGATTTTATTTGAGCCGAGGGAATGACCTGCAAGAATAACCTTTTTAAATCTATCTTTAGCCCATAAAACATAAGTTTCAACATCTTCATACATTTTATCAAATTCGGCATTTAATACTCCTGTAAATCTTTGCTTTTTAATATTCTTATCAGTGTATGCAAAGCACGAAAAAGAATCGTGAGCATGGGCAATGACAGTTGTTATCCCGTTTTTACTCAACAATTTTCCTGTTGCATCCAGTAAATCGTTCTGGAACACATTAGAAGAAATTCCTGTAAGCATAATTAAAACTGTGTCATTTGAGATATCCCCGTATATTGCCCCTCTTAATTCTAACCCTCTTTTTGTTGTAACCTTTAAAATATTCATATTAAATCCTTATAAGACTGTCATTTCGATTTTACACAAAAAATAATTCGATTTAAAGGAATATTTTTGTGTTATCATTGAATTATAAGGAAAATTCAGGAGAGATAAATGAAAATTTTTGAAGAGTTACAGTCAAGAGGACTAATTGCACAGGTTACGGATAATGATGAAATAAGAGATTTAATCAACAACGGCGGAGCAAAGTTTTATATAGGTTTTGACCCTACGGCTGATTCACTCCACGTAGGACACTTTATGGCACTATGCTTAATGAAAAGACTGCAAATGGCAGGAAACAAACCAGTTGTCTTAATCGGTGGCGGGACAGGTTATATAGGTGATCCGTCAGGCAGAACCGATATGCGTTCAATGATGACTCCGGAGGTTATCCAACATAATTGTGACTGCTTTAAAAAACAAATGGAAAGATTTATCAAATTTGGCGATGATGATGCCATTATGGTAAATAACGCTGACTGGTTATTGAAACTGAATTATATTGAACTCTTAAGAGATGTTGGGGCGTGTTTTTCTGTTAACAATATGTTGAGAGCAGAATGTTATAAACAAAGAATGGAAAAAGGATTAAGTTTCCTTGAATTTAACTATATGATTATGCAGGCATACGATTTTTATCATTTACACGAACACTATGGCTGTAATATGCAATTTGGCGGTGACGACCAGTGGAGTAATATGCTTGCAGGTACTGAACTTATCAGAAAGAAAACAGGTGATGATGCTTATGCTATGACAATTACCCTGTTAATGAACTCTGAAGGTAAAAAGATGGGTAAGACCGCAAAAGGTGCTGTTTGGTTAGATCCAAACAAAACAAGCCCGTTTGAGTTCTACCAGTACTGGAGAAACGTTGATGATGCTGATGTTATGAAATGTTTTAGATTATTGACATTTATCCCTATCGAAGAGATTGAAGAAATAGAAAAATGGGAAGATAGCAGAATTAATGAAAAGAAAGAACTTTTAGCGTACCATTTAACAGAATTAGTACACGGAAAAGAAGAAGCAGACAAGGCTCAGGCATCTGCTCATGCTTTATTTAGCGGGGGTGATAGTGCCAATATGCCGACTACTGAATTAACAAATGCAGATTTTGTTGACGGCAGTATTGATATCCTTAATCTGCTCATAAAGTGCAAGTTTGCATCAAGCAGAGGTGAGGCTAAACGTCTTATCCAACAAGGCGGAATTAGTGCGGATGATGTTGCGATTACCGAATTAAACAAAACCTTTACTCCTGATAATTTAAAAGACGGTATTAAAATTAAAAAAGGTAAAAAACACTTTAATAAAGCAATTTACAAGGCGTAATGGGTAAATTTTGTAAAAAAAAGTGATAAAAATTTAGGGGACTGAAACTAATTTAATACGGCTCTGTATGGCTAAATGAAAATCTGTATATAGTTCCTCATTTTCAGTTTATCCGTACTTGGCAAATTTTATTTTTAGGAGTTTTATAACAACATAGGATAAAAAGGATAATATTATGCAAATAAATAATGTTCAACCGGCAAACAATACTTCTTTCGGAACAAGATACGGAAAAAATCTTCAAAATTTTATTAATAAAAACAAAGATATTCTCACGAGTGATAATTATAAAAATCTTTCCATGATTAGAAACAATGGGATAAATTCCGTACTGGAACTTGAAGATGCAACTTTAAAAGAAAAAGAACTTTATAATTGTACGCACAAACTGAACCTCACAGGCGGGGTTATAGATAAGAAAAATTATGTCATGAGATGTTTTGACAGAGTTCACTATATTTTTAAAAATTACGTTGCAGGTAATTATACGGGGAAAAAAATTGCAACAGACGACAGATTCCCTATATATATAAAAAGTAACGGTGGTGAACCCGTACACCATATTGCAAAACAATTTGACAGCAAAAACATGCTTGTAGAACGTATAGAGAAAGAATACGAACAATCAAAAATTATTAATAAAGAGTTTGAAAAGTTTAATAATTAAATAAATTCAGGAAAAACAGGGGGAAAGTTATCAGGCGGTAATCCGTCAGAAATGGAGTATAAAATGCAAGTATCCGGTGTTAAACCAACAACCATCACTTCAAAAGAATTATTAGAAAGATTTAAAAATGGCGAAAGACCTGAATTTGAAAACAACAACGACAAAATGCAGGGTGAACTTGATGTTCTTGCTCAACAGTATAAACAGTCAATGACCGTTGAAAATAAGGCAACTTTGATTGCTAAAGAGCGTGAAATGCTTTATGGGGAACTCTTACATCCTGAACATACACTATCCCGAAACTATGAAAAAATATCCGCTATTATGCCAAAAGAGTTTACACCACAAGAAACGGAGGACACTTTAAGACTGTTTAATGTTACAGGTATAACCAGAATGGAAAGGCTAGGAGGGGCTTATAAGCATCCAACCTCAAAAGAAAATGTAGAAATTCTGAAAGATGCGTATTCGCTTTTTGACGAAACTACAAAATCAGGAAACAGAGGCAGAAATTATATCATTACTGCACTGTCCTCTATTGAAGAAAGAAATCCCGATTTAAAACCACTTGTTCAGACAACCTTTGATGAGTTATTAGGGGTTACTAAGGACAGCATTTTGAGAGAATCTATATACTCAAAAGGGGAGATGGATGAACAGGCAACTTTAAAAAGTTTAAGAGAAAATCCAAATCAGGATTATTTGTTCAGGAATTTGATATTAAAAGGCTCTGCAAAAAATGAAGAAATAACTGATTTTGTCACTCAAACTCTCAAAAGTGAACAAACTCAATCTGATATTATGCGAACGGCAATTTTAGGTGCGGGGCGACATCGCAGTGATGAGAATTTTGAAATAATTAGAAATATTGCACTTGATACAAAAGAGAAAGATGTGAGAAAAAGAGAGTTTGCACTGCAATCAACGGCTCTTTATGTTAAAGATAATCCGCAAGAGGTAAATGAGGTTCTAGCAAAGGTTAGTCGTGAGAAGTCTGTTTTTGCTCCATTAGGTCAGATATTATTGGATAAAATAACAGGAAATTACCACGGGCAAAAAGACAGAGAAATTAAGTATTCTAAACTAACGAAAAAAAAGGCAGACAGGTTTAAAAAGTTGTATAACAGGTATTATGTTTCGGATGTAGCCCTGAATACAAGACAAGAGAATGTTTGCCAGTTAAATACTTTAATGTTTAGAAAACAACTGGGCAGATTTGTGAATGCAGGCAGACATTATCTTATTCAGAGTGATACATATACAAAACAAGCACCTGATTCAGTCGCAGAACGCTATTTCTTTGCCAATTCCGGTATCTATAATTCGGGCGATTATATGGACGCTTTTGACGGAATAAGTGCTGAAAAATACAATATGATGAACCCATACAGAGTAGGTTCAGCAAATCACCAAAACCAAATGGCACACGAAAACGGACATTCCGTTCACGAAATGTTTGATAAAAAAGATATGAAAACACTGACAAGGCTCTACAATAAAGCATCAAGAGAGGGTAGAGTTCTTGATTATTATGCAGCAGCAAATAAGTATGAGTACTTTGCACAAGGTTGTGATGCAATGGCATCAGTTTAT
>CAMHDG010000091.1 GCA_946183815.1 uncultured bacterium
TTAGAACCTTATTATGTGCTAAATCAACGATAGAATATCTCCCGACTTTTGTATCCGTTACAATAACTAAATCAGTATCAGGAACAGGACACATTTTAGTAGAGAACCCGTCACCTTCAATATTTATTACCCCTGCGGGTTCATTATTCTCAATATTTACTACCTGAATTTGATTATAATTTGCACCTAAAATATAGAGCAAATTGTTATGAATCATCATATCGACAGGTTTTTCAACTGTGTCAAATTCTGATAATAACTGGTTTGTTTTATAGTTCAAAACCGCAATTCTGCTTTTTGATCTGCTGGATAAATAAACAATACCGTTGTTGAATAAAACTTTTGATATATTAGGGAATTTACCTAAATTTTTGAGTTTATAATCGTTTTTTAACTCAACAGACCAAACACTGTCACTGATTTTATCAACATATAAAAGATAATCATCGCTCAAAGTCAATTTTTCACATCTTCCGTTAACCTTAATTCTTTGAACTAATGACATTGTATTCAAATCAAGTACATAAAGAGTTGATGTTGCAGGTGTTGCAATATAGGCTCTATTGTTAACATTATCCATAACAATATCCCCGCCCTGTGAGGTTAAATCTATCTGCTTGATAATTTGATCGTCAGCAATAGAAATTATATTCAATAAAGTGCTGTCACAAGAAGTTACTATCAAAAACTTGCTGTCTTTTGTGATTTGAGCATCAACAGGAGTAGCGATTTGTGATAAAGCATAATCTGATTTAAATGCCTCCCCGTTTACAACTGAAATATTTTTTGAGTATGAAGATACCATATACAAGTTTTTATCTTTAATAGATGCTATTGTTGATTTATTTTCATACTTATTTTTAGCAGGCGCTTCATCAAACACTTTAGCAGATAAAGTAACATCTGACACAACCTTAATAACTTTTTCAGGATCTAATTTAATATCAAGGTTACCCACAATACTTTTAATATTTTCAGGTATTATTAACCCGTTAGGTACAAGCATATCCTGCGGAAGAATACCGGTTTTAACCTGAACAGGAGGATGGTCAAATCTCATTACAGTCTTTTTGCCGTCTTTAGTTATAACCTTTAATAAAACAAAATCATTATTGAATATAACCACCTCCGGCTTATCGTTTATTGTTGAACCTGCAGGATAAGTTTCAGAGATTTCAAGTTGTTCAGGCTTTTTAAAAGATGCAGGATACAACGGTAAATATAGTGTTCCGTCAGGATATATTATTACCCCGTCAAAACGAATATCTACCCCTGACACATTCTTCTTTAAATACCCCTGAACATCTGATGGTAATTTTGATGCTAATGCTGTTGTTATAGTCAGCATCATACATACAAATAAACCTAATATCTTCTTCCCCATTTATAATATCCCTTTTTAGTTACAAATACATATCTATATTTTACCCTCATAAAACTATCTGGGCAAGTGGTTAATAAATTATTGTTTAGAGGCTTAAGCCTCTAAACAATAATTTACTTAAATGCCCCTTTAATCTTCTCTTTAACCGAGAGTTTTTCTTTTCGCTTTCCTGTTTGGAGTTCGTATAATTTTTCATAGAGTGCTTTTTCTTCGTTAGAAAGTTTTGTCGGAGTCATAACAGTTACAATAACAATATGATCCCCCCTTAATGAAGGGTTAGCAATACTCGGTACACCTGCCCCTTTTATTTTGACTTTATCCCCGCTTTGGAGTCCCTGCGGGATAGAAATATCTCTTTCGCCATCAAGTGTTTTTATAGTTATAACATCACCTAACGCAGCCTGAGATGGTGTGACCGTACATTCGGTAAAAATTGTCATATCTTCTCTATGATAATAATCTGACGGTTTTACATGTATAACAACATACAAATCACCTGATGGGCCACCGTTTATACCTGCATCACCCTCATGAGAAATTCGCATTTTTGACCCGTTATCAACCCCCTGAGGAATTTTGATTTTAATAGTTTTTTCCGCCTCTTTTCGACCTTCACCGTGACAGTCAGGACATGGTTCAGAGATAATTTTACCTTTCCCATGACATTTAGGACAAGTAACTATCTGCGAGATGCTTCCCAGAATAGTACGTTGTGTTTGTTGTACCTGACCTCTGCCATTACATGTCGGACATACAACGGGTTCAGAGCCTGCCTTTGCTCCTGTCCCATGACAAGACTCACAAGTTTCTAAATGGTCGATTTTTATCTCTTTTTCAAGCCCAAAAACAGCCTCCTCAAACTCAATCCCAACATCAAGTCTTAAATTTTCACCACGTTGAGGAGCATTAGGGTCAACCCTTCTTCCGCCTCCAAAACCAAAACCGCCAAAGAACGATTCAAATATATCATTCAAATCACCAAACCCATCGGCAAACGGTCCTTGCGAAGAGAAACCTGCCTGATTAAGTCCTTCTTCCCCAAATCTGTCATACGTTGCACGCTTGTTGTCGTCCATAAGAGTTTCATAGGCTTTACCTAACTCTTTAAACTTTTCTTCTGCATCAGGTGCTTTATTTACATCAGGGTGTAAAACCCTTGCCTGTTTTCTGAAAGCACTTTTTATCTCATCCTTTGTTGCGTCTTTTGATACGCCTAATATCTCATAATAATCTGCCATCTTTAATTTATTTTCCTGTTTCTAGTGTTCCTTTTTTTGTCAACTCTATTCAGCAGTTGCAACATTAACAAGAGCAGGTCTTAAAACTCTGTCCTCTAATTTATACCCTTTTTGTAATACCGCAATAATGGTATGTTCAGGATATTCACTTGTTGGGGTTTGCATAACTGCCTCGTGAAAATTAGGGTCAAACTCTTTTCCGTCTGCATCAATCTCTTCTAACCCAACTTTTGTTAATACATCTACTAACTGCTTGTGAACAAGCGAAAAACTTTCTTTTAACTTGTCACTATCCTCAACTGTTTCGTTTGCCTTTTCACCACGTTCAAAATTGTCTAATACCTCAATAACTTTTTTCAACGTGTTTTCTGCCCCGTATTTTAAAAGACTTTCTCTTTCCTGTGCCTGACGTTTTCTGTAATTATCAAAATCAGCAGCAAGTCTGATATATTGACTGTTTAATATATCATATTTTTCTTTTGAAACTGTTTCACTCTGATTTTCAGAAACAATAATTTCAGGATTTTCTTCAGTTTGAGCATGTTCTTCGCCAGAATCTTCTTTTTGCTCATCAACTACAACTTCAGCGTCAGGGTTAACTTCGGCTGTTGCATCAATATTCATCTCTTCCGTTCCGTTATTAAATGGATTAGTCATTTTTCACTCCCTTTTTACAGTATTTTACATGCTATATTATAGATTATCAATTCCCATATACAAGAAATGTTTATTTTTTCTTAACTATTGACCGAAACAAAAGACATAAAACGACAAAAAACCTGCCCGGTGTGTGGCAGGCAGGTCTTTTGATTAAAGAATCTCCTTTCTCCTAAAATACTTTCCCCTATATATGTGCCGATCTCATTGCTATATCCAGGTTTCCTTTTTTGATGAAATAAACACTCATTAGGCTCGCACAGAGCAGTCCCGATATAGGTATGATATCTGCCGATTTTAATTTTACGGTATTGTCATAGTTGATTTGTGATGGTTTTTTACTAGGGTGCATTGGCTGTAACGCTCTTGAGGGAAAACGACCACCAGAAAAATCTACAGTATTAACCTTCATAATTAACACCTCAATCATCTACCATTAAGACCATTAAACTTATGTTCTAATTATACAAAATTTTTTTTGCTTTGAATAGTATTTATTAAGAAATGTAAAGTTGAATTTTCAAGTTATTACTGGGTTTAAGGGTATTTTATACACTTAATAAGTTAAAGATTTACTTGTAAATAAACGGGCATTTTTCTTCTGCAAAAATAACTTCGCAACCTAAAATTTCTTTAAAGATTGGAAGTATAATTATCTCGCTCTCAAAGTGCCCTATGTCAAAAATTACAATGTCGCTTTCGGATGCTAAATGATACTTTAAATCGCCTGTTACAAAGGCATCAACCTCACAATATGGGATAAGGTCACTGCCTGAACCTGCACAAAAACCAATGGTCTGGATTTCTTTTGTATGGTGGTTGTTTACATATCTCATATTTGGAGATATTTTTCGCAGGTTTTGAGCAAAATCTTCTACTTTTATCGGGGTTTCAAGCCTTACAATTCTCACAAATTCCTCAATAGTTTCTTCTGATTTTAGTCCCAGATATTTTAAAACAGTATCTGTTGTTCCGCCTTTTGCCTTGTCCATATTTGTATGGGCACAATAAATATCTATGTCCGAATACGCAACAGGAACACAAAACAGCGGGTGATGAGATATTATCATATCGCAACCGTTCTCTTTTGCTTGTTTTACGACATCATCCGTTACGGTTAAAGCAAGCATAATTTTATTTACATCAATATTTCGGGTACAGACCAACCAGCCTGAACAATCCCATTTTTCCTGTGTATCTAATGATGCAAACTTTTCTATTTTACGGACTAAATCAAACTTATTCACAGAACACATACTCCAAAATTTGTTTTGCTATTTTATTTTTTGATGTTTTTTTTAAGTGTTTTGTTTCCTTTTCACTCAAGATATAAACCTCATTTTCATCAGATGAAAAGCCTATATCTTTTCTTGAAATATCGTTTGCGACAAGATAATCGCAACCTTTGTTTTTAATCTTAATTTTTGCGTTTTTAAGCAGGTTTTCACTTTCTGCACAGAAACCGACAATTTTTGTATCGCCTTTGTTTTCTGATATTGTTTTTAAAATGTCAGGGTTTTTGACAAGGGTTAGTGTCATTTTGTCCTCTGATGTTTTTTTGAGTTTTTGCTCTGCATAATTTTCTGCCCTGTAATCTGCAACTGCGGCAGACATTATTATGCAGTCAGAGTTTTCTTTTGATTTAAGAACAGCCTCCAACATATCTTGTGCTGACTGTACTTTGGTTACTTTATACGGTCTTTCTATCTCAAAAGTGGAAATAAGTTCAACCTTTGCCCCCATCATATATGCATTATCGGCAAGTGCTGTTCCCATTTTGCCTGAAGAAAAGTTTGAGATATATCTTACGGGGTCGATTTTTTCTATTGTTCCGCCTGCTGTTATTGTTATTTTTTTGTCTTTAAGCGGTTGAGAATGGTCAAGTATTTCAAGTGTTTTATCTAAAATTTTGTCTAAAGAACATAGTCTGCCCTGACCTTCTGTTCCGCAGGCAAGGAAACCGCTTTCCGGTTTAAGTATGTCGTAGCCGTTAGATTTAAGTTTTTTCAGGTTAGACTGAACGAATTTATTATTCCACATATTAGTATTCATAGCGGGTGCAATAATTATGGGTTTATTGAATGCACAAGTTATTGAAGTCAGGAGGTTATCACAGATACCGTCTGCAATTTTTGATATTGTATTTGCGGATGCAGGTGCAATAACGAGAATATCTCCATCGTCTGCAAGGCTAATATGTTCAGGTTTATATTCTTTTATGTCGAAATTATCGGAATAAACGGGGTTATCGGAGAGAGTTGAAAGGGTGAGTTCTGTCACGAAATTAAAAGCGTTCGGAGTGGCTATAACTTTCACATTAAGCCCGTTTTTTTTATACATACGAATTAATTCACACATTTTGTATGCTGCTATACCGCCTGTTATCCCCAGTAAAACGGTTTTATTCAGTTTTATCTCTCTTGGTGTCATTCTATAATTTTCTCGATTTGTGAAACTGCGTTTTCGACTGTATCATTAATTACTATATAGTCAAAATATTTAGAATTTTCTTTTTCAAACTCAACAAAATTCAGTCGTTTTTGGATGGCTTCTTCTGTTTCAGTTTTTCTGCCTCTTAATCTTGCAACGAGTTCCTCGTATGATGGCGGGGCGATGAAAATAAGAACTGCCTCAGGCATCTTCTTTTTAATTTGTAAAGCACCTTGGGTGTCTATTTCTAAAAGTACGTGTTCGCCGTTTATAAGTAACTTTTCAACGAATCGTCTTTTTGTTCCGTAGTAGTTACCGGAGAACTCTGCCCATTCCAAAAACTCGTCATTTTCTATTGCTTTTTTGAACTCGTCAACTGTTCTGAAAAAATAGTTTTCGCCATCAATTTCCTGACCTCTTGGTTGACGGGTTGTATATGATATTGATAATTTAATATCAGAATTTCGTTCTAGCAAAGACTTTATAACAGTGCCTTTACCAACACCTGATGAACCTGATATTACTATTAATTTCTTTCTATCTTCACTCATTTGTTGCAATTTTATAAAAAAAACGAAGAACTTGCAAGTGTAAATTATTACAAATATCGGCGAACGTAGTGAGCCGATATTTGCAAAAGTGATTAAGTGACTAGGTGACTGA
>CAMHDG010000092.1 GCA_946183815.1 uncultured bacterium
AGGAGAGGGGCTTTTAACGATTTATATATTTACCCCCGCTAAACAATAATTTATTCATGCTATAATAAAACTATGTTCACAGGAATTATAGAAGAGATTGGAACGGTTAGTGCAATCTCGTCCGACAAAATCACAATCGATTGTTCAACAGTATTACAAAACACAAAACTCGGTGACAGTATTGCGGTAAACGGAGTTTGCCTTACGGTAACCAATTTAACGGCAAAAAATTTTACAGCAGATATTTCGCCGGAAACCCTAAAAATCACATCATTATCAGATTTAAAAACAGGTTCAAACGTCAATCTCGAACGGGCATTAACTCTATCCTCAAGACTTGGAGGACACATAGTTACAGGACATATTGACACAGTTGGAAACATTACAAAAATCTCTAAATTAAATGATTTTTATGAGTTTACAATAAACTTTGACAAAACATTTAATAAATATGTCGTAAAAAAAGGGTCAATAACTATTGACGGGATAAGTCTGACGGTTGCAGACTGCGGAGATAACTTTGTTACAATAGCAGTAATACCACATACCTGCAATATGACAATACTGAATAGCCTAAAATCAGGTGATAATGTTAACATAGAATTTGATATTTTAGCGAAATATGTTGAAAAAAATTTATTATCAAGCAATAATAACAATATCACAATCGATTTTTTAGAACAAAATGGCTTTACATAAAGGAGCAATAGTTGGAAGATTTTAAGTTCAATACAATAGAAGAAGCAATAGAAGATTTTAAGCAAGGAAAACCTGTCATTGTAGCAGACGATACAGACAGAGAAAACGAGGGTGATTTAATCTGCTCTGCACAAATGGTTACACCTGAAATTATAAACTTTATGGCAAAAGAGGCACGAGGACTAATTTGTCTTGCGATGTCACACGATATAGCAGAAAGATTAGACCTGCCGCAAATGGTAGAACAAAATACTGAAAAAATGAAAACAGCCTTTACATTGAGTATTGATGCATCAGAAAAATACGGAGTTACAACAGGTATATCTGCATTTGACAGAGCAAAGACAGTAGAGGTTGCAATAGCACCTGATGCTCAACCATCAGATTTAAGAAAACCGGGGCACATGTTTCCTTGTGTTGCAAGACAAGGCGGAGTTCTTGTAAGAACAGGTCACACAGAAGCAGTCGTTGATTTAGCAACACTCTGCGGACACAGAAGTGCAGGGGTTATGTGTGAAATTATGACTGAAGACGGACACATGGCAAGAAGAGATGATTTGAAGAAATTTGCAGACAAACACAACCTTAAATTCATCACTGTTGCTGACTTAATTGCCCACAGACTTAAATCAGAAAAACTTATCTCACGTGATGCCGTTGCTGAACTGCCTACTATGTTTGGGATGTTTAAAGTTTACGGTTACACAAACACCCTGACAGGACAAGAACATATTGCCGTAGTAAAAGATGACGGCTCAGATAAAATTCCTCTTATCAGAGTTCATAGTGAATGTTTTACAGGAGATGTTCTTCACAGTCTGCGTTGCGACTGTAATGCCCAACTTCATGCCGCATTAAGAATGATAGAAGAATACGGCAAAGGAGCGGTCGTTTATATGCGTAACCACGAAGGCAGAGGAATCGGACTTGTTAATAAAATAAAGGCTTATAGCCTGCAAGATCAGGGACAAGACACCATAGAGGCAAACTTATCGCTGGGTTTCCCTGTCGATTTAAGAGATTACGGTGTTGGTGCTCAAATTATTCTTGATTTAGGATTCAACAATTTTAATCTTTTGACAAACAACCCTAAAAAAATCATAGGACTAACAGGATACGGGCTGAAAATTAATGATGTTATAAACATCAGAACAGATATAAACGAATTTAACGAAAAATATATGATGACGAAAAAGGAAAAAATGCATCATATGTTATAATAAATAAAAAGAGGATATTAAAAAGATTATTCACAACAAAGGAAAAGTTATGCAAGAGTATAAAATAGAAAGTTTAACAAGAGAAAAAGCAGTATTATTCAAAGGTGTATATTCAGACTTTGCAAACAAAGCAATATCTGAATACAAGTTTGAACTTCCGCCATTACCGTTTGAAGAATTTGTTGATGCGGTAGCAGAGGGACTAATCAAATGTTTGGTGCTTTATGAAAACGAGTTCCCGACTGCGTTTTTAGTTTATACAACCGCTATATCCGAATCAATAGAATTAAACATGATTCACTGTTTGGGTAATGAGGATCTTATCGATAAAAGAAAAGCACTTTTAGAAGAATTTTTAATAAGAACAAAAGATTTAAGAAGAAAATCTGTTGTTTGCTACCCAATGATGGGTTCACAAAGCGATTTTACCGGTGATATAGCACATTATGGGTTTAGATTTATCGGACTTGCTGTTTTAAGATTTCTTATGAATGACGAACAGTCCAAACTAATCTACGATAATGTAGAACTATCTCATATAGGTTATCAAATAAGAGTTGCACCTTGGGACAACTCATACAAAAAAGAAGCCGTAAAAGTTATTCACCAAAACTTTAAAGAAACATCTGATGCTTTGTTTGATACACGTTTTAAATCATTACAAGGCACGGAAGATATTATTGATAAAATTATAAACAATATCTATGGCGAATTTTTGCCACAGGCAACATCAGTTCTTCTTCATTTAGAAAAACCTGTCGGGTTTGCTTTCACAAATGTTACAGGCGGCAGAATTGCGAATATTCCGTTAGTTGCCATAAATAAGGAATACAGAGGAAAAGGATACTCCGAACACCTACTAAAACGCTCATTAGGTGTAATAAAGACTTGGGTTGATAACGGAGCACACGATTTTACAGAGGTTAATGTAACAACTGAAACAGATAACTATGGTGCACTAAAAATGTATCGTAATGTAGGATTTAAAGAGGATTACTCTTATACTCAAGCATATATGCCTATATCAAAATAAAACTTACAGACAATAAGAAAGTGTGCTTTTAAAACGTTTTGAGAATTTCTCAAAAATCAGTAATAACGGACTCTAAATTTATTTTAGATTAATTTTTGACTTTTTAGACACTCTTTTTTTATAAATCTTATTTATTATAATAAAAACCGTCATCTCTCATACGAGATAAACATTCTCTTATTTTTTCTTCAGAGCATACTATGGAAACCCTGAAATATCCTTCACCGTAAGTGCCGTATGCGTGTCCGGGAACTGCTATGATTCCTGATGTTTTCATTAAATCATCAGTAAACTCTTTTGATGTAGCATATCTTGGAGGAATAGGCATCCATAGATAGAAAGTTGAATTAGGTACATAAAAATCAGGCCAACCCAATTCTTTAACCCCCTGAACAAAAATATCCTGTTTTCGTTTCAATTCCATATTAGCCTGTCTTGTATATTCATCACCTTCAGGAGAGTTTAATATTTCAGCACAGGCAACCTGCAATGGCTTATAAATACCGTTATCAATAGTTGATTTAAGCACACACAACTCGTCTATTGCCTCTGAATTACCGCATATCCAACCTAATCTTGCACCTGTCATTGCAAATGGTTTTGAAAAACTAAAGAATTCAACTGCAACATCTTTTGCACCCTCAAATTCTAAAATACTGAATGGGCGTTCATTATCATCAAAATACAAATCAGCATAAGCAGCATCTGACATAAGAATTACTTTATGCTTTTTACAAAAATCAAGCACATGCTGATAATATTCTCTTGTTGCAGTAGCACCTAACGGGTTATTTGGATAATTTATAATAACTGCTTTAACTTTTTCGGCTTGTCCGCCTTGTTCTATATAATTATCCCAAACAGTATCAAGATTAGGCATATAATTATTATCCGGAGTAAGGGGAATAGGGAAAGTTTTACCACCTGCAATCCCAACCATCTGTCCGTAAGACGCATAACCGGGATCAGGAACAAAAACTACATCCTGTTCACTTTCATCAAGAGTTGGAGAAATCAAGGCACGTAAAAAATTTGCTAACCCTTCTTTTGAACCTATAAGAGAGGCTATCTCTTTTTTAGGGTCTAATTCAACCCCAAAACGTCTTTTCATATAAGTAGCGATAGACTCAAGAAAAAAGGCTTCTCCTCTTGGAGTTGAATAAAGATGAATACCGTCTTCGTCAAGTGCCGATTTAAGCCTATCCAACAACTTTTGAGGAGGCATCGCCGTTGGAGCACCCATTGATAAAAATATTGGGGCTCTGTTCTTTGCCTCTAACTCAGGACGCAGTTTATTTGCTGCTGCCTTGATTTGAAACATAATATATGTAGTCATTGATTTTACATAGTCGTTGAATAATTCTCTCATATTCTCTTCCTTCTTATAAATTATCCCCACTAACCATAAGATTATACCGCATAATAAATAAATATCAAGAATTAGTCAAAAAAAAGGGCAATATAATATATTTTTTAGAATTTATCTTAAAATCATTTTTTCCAGTTTTTCTCTTATAACACTTTTTTGAGTACCATTATAATTGATATGAGAAGATGTTATCGGCTGATAATACTCATACTTATTTATTGACTGCGTATCGACAATAACAGAAGGAGGCATAATTGAACCTTTGTACAACGCAAAAGACATACGTCTGAAGAACTTGTCAAGCCATTGAGTTTTTTGTTCCTTTGAAACAGAGTGCTCTCTTTCATACAAAAATTCTGAATTTATCATATCGTTATATGATTCGTGTTTATTTTCAATTCGCCATATAACCTCGTCTAAAAACTCATACGGCATCAGAGCATCCTCGGCTTTTAGAGGCTTGCCTGTTTTTTCGTCTATTGCAAGTTCAGCCCCCGGACGTTTTAAAATTATTGATTCAGGGATAACATTTTTTTCTTTTCTATTATTATTGAGCCAGCGAGCAAGTGCAAAAAGTTTTGTTTTTGTAACATCTGCAATAGGTGCAAACCCGCCCGACATATCGCCGTTTATCGTTGCGTAGCCCATATATGCCTCTGATTTATCCGAAGTTGCAATAGGGATACAACTTTCAAACTCATTAGATACTCCCCAAAGATACATCGCTCTTGTTCTTGCCTGAATATTATCTTGAGTATAAGACTTTTTATACCTGCAATTCCAGTAAGTTTCGACCTCCGGAAACAGATTATCAAAAACTTTTGTATTAGTATCTACCATATCTTTAATCGAAACTTCCGCAAAGCCTATCCCTAAATTAGATGCAAGTTGTTCAGCATCACTTTTACTCTCTTTTGACGTAATTTTAGATGGCATACTTATACCAAAAACATTTTCTTTACCAAGAACATCAACGAGCAAAACTGCGCATACGGTAGAATCAAGCCCGCCTGAAAGCCCTAAACACGCACGTTTTATTCCATTTTTACCAAAATAATCTCTTATCCCCTGACAAATAGTTTGATACGTACGCTCTAAATCGTACTCATAATCAAGAGAAAAAGTTTCATTATTTTCTTTTTCAGGAAGAACAGGCGAAGAATAAATTTTACCTATATTATTAAACGGATTGACAATTAGAAACTGCTCCTCAAAGAATTTAGCCCTTGCTAAAAGTGTTCCATAAGAATTATAAACCCTGCTTCCACCATCAAATGAGCAGTTATCAACAGCCCCAACCTGATTTACATATATTATCGGAGTATTATGTTTTTTTGCAAAAGAAGATAAGGCTCTGTGTTTTTTGTTTTCACTACCGTTTCTGCTCATAGAATTAGAAAGTTGAACAATTACCTGTGATTTATCAAAAGAAAGACTATCTAAATCAGTAATATTTTCAGACAACAATATATTATATTTTGCTTCGTTAACAGAATATATTGCAGAATCACTCTTCCTTATTGTATTAAGAACTTTTCCGTTTGTTAGAATTGCGAGAGAATTATAAAATTCCCCGTTTTTACATTCTACAAACCCAACAAGCGCCGTAATGGTTTTGGTAAATTTTGCTATTTCTTCAAGCCATTTTTTATTTTCATCTGCAAGAAACGGATGTCTTTCAACGGTATTTCCTATTGGATAACCCATCAGTGACAATTCAGGAAATATAATCATTTCAAGCCCAAGATTTTCTGCAAAAGAAATATATTTCATTATTTTTTTTGCGTTGTATTCAATATCACCGACAATCTGGTTAAGTTGAGCAATAGCGATACAACCGCTATTATAAGGTTTTAGCGCAGCCTTCAACTCCATTGATAACGCAGACAAATCAGACAAATTTCCATTACCTTGCAAAATCGAATCTGCCTTTTCAGACAACTCATATATAAATTCAGTGTTCATAATATCTCCTTTTTATTATGATAGCATAAATAAATTATTGTTTATCTGCGAAGCAGATATATCTCTCCTTGGAGAGAGAGAAAT
>CAMHDG010000093.1 GCA_946183815.1 uncultured bacterium
CCCTGATGATGATGCCTTATCTCCGTGAGCGAAAGAATATGCCATATTCCAATTAAAGAAGAATGAACTTTGAGAAAAGTTTTCGCCATAATCAGAAGGGTCAGTACTCATATCAGACACATCCCATGTACCGTCATCTTTTTTAGTTCCGCCATAAGCATTTTCCGCTGTTGCCTGAACTGTCACATCACCTGCATTTATTGTGTTATTTTTAACCTCTGCCGTTATATGTTTATTCAGATAATCATAAAATACAGTGCTACCGATACCAATAGTTCCACTGCCGGAATACTGAAGAACCCCGCCTCTTTCATACACCGTTGTATCGTCAAGTGCTTTTACGACTAGTTTTCCAGTTGTAGTGATGTCACCGTAAGCATAAGCGTTTGTAGTATTCTTTAATACATTAACTACAATATTAGCCCCGACAGAACTTCCTCCGCCTGATGCTATACCGGCAGAGATTGGAATATAGTTAAGATACTCTTTTGAGGTTGCACTTATTCTTACATCTTTAACGGATGTATCATTATCATCTGTTTTTTTGCTCTCTGCTGTCGAACTGCTTTCGAGTTCTGCCTGAACCGTACTGCCATAGAATGAGCCTAAAATATTTGCGCCGAAAGCCAAATCTTCTCTTGTTTTTTCACCTACAACAGTAATTCCCTGATTTGAATTATCATAATCCGCCAGAATACTTATCTCACCGTTTGAAATGAATGATGAATTATTAATTGCCTTTGCCTCAATAATTGACTTAAAGACGGAAGCAACACCGTTTAGATTAAACTGTTTTCCTTCGTTTGCCTGCATACCGAGGTTTGCGGCAAGGAATTTCATATCCTCTTTCGATTTACTTTCAAGTTTTACTGAATTAGATTTTTTAATGGTTGCTTTATCAGTATTTGCGGAAATATTATTTTTTTCAATATAAACGACTGCTCCGATACCTACTCCAAATCCGCCGTAATCAGTGCTTGAATAAGAAAGCCCGCCTGCTAATGACATATTCCTAACATCATAATCAGAAAGAACATTAACATCACCCGAAGCCGACACGTTAGAATCTTTAATCAATGAAGATAGAGTATTTGCATACCATTCCGTTACTAACGCACCATCGAATGTATAGCCCCAATCTCCGCCGTTAACAACTGATGCCGAAATGCCTGCAGAATATGCTTTTAACGGCATACTTGTTTCAACTGTTATGTTGCTTGCGTTTTCAATGGTCGAACCGATTATTTGTGCCTTAACCACTCTTGAAACATAATCCCAGTCACAAGCAAGACCTGCTGCCGCCCCGCTTGTGTGATCACTCATACCTGTATATGCAACACCGCCCGTTGCGTTAACCACAATAGAATCGTTCTTTGCTTTTACATCTGTTTTTATATTACCCGATACATTATCGCCATTCTTAACAGTTGCTTTTCTTATGGTTGCTTCGGTTGTTTCTTTTAAAATATTACCGTTAAATGAACCGCCTAATGTAAATTTCTTACCGCTTTCTTCCTCACCTTCTTTTTTGGCAATTCCGACCCCAATAGCAGCCCCGACAGAAACGAGTTTATCGTCTGCTATTACATTCAGTTGTTTATCGGAGTCACTTGTATATGTGATGGTTACATTATTTGTATCATCACCTACAAGTGCTCTTGTAGTTGTATTCTTATTAAAAAGATTAATAGCGGCACCTGCCCCGACATTACCCGCTCTTGCAACACCGCCTCCTATATCAACATAGAGGTTATCGTTCTTTGCTTTTACATCAAGTTTCTTCCCAACAGTAACGGTTGAATTAGTCAAAACAGATTCTGTTGTTGTCTTATCCCAATAGAGATCAATAACCCCCGCCGCTGCCAGTGAGAAATTATTTCTTGCCTCACCTGCCCCGACACCACCGTCTGCCATATTACCGTTGTTATTTCCGGGATTATTCCCGTTATTACCACCCTGATTAGGGTTAACATTACCGTCATTATCAACGTTATCGTTTTGTCTGTCAATATCGGCTGCGTGTCCACGTGCATTGTGTGCACCCTGATTATTCGGATTATTTTCGTCAAATAAGTTTATTAAACCAAACGGATCATCATCATCTTGTGCATTATTTACATGATCCCGCCAGTTGCCTGCATTTTGCATTTCCTGTGGTTGAGGAGCACCTTGAGGCTGCGCTCCCATATAGACCCCGCCGGCAAAAGAACCTGCAAATGCAACGTTTATGGTTTGGTTTTTAGATTCGCTGTTTATTAAAATATCTTCTGTTGCCGTAACTGTTGAACCGTCTATTTTTGCCCTTACGGTTCTGTCTGAATGTGTAACATTTACATCAGCACCTATTGCCGTACCCGTTGAGCCTTGAGGAACACGTGCCCCCGGATCTGTTTCTTCTGCCTGTTGAGCGATAGCACCTGTCAAAATAATATTCAAAATCTTATCTTTAGAATCACGCTCGTCTTTTGTTACAAGTTCGCTTGTTTCTTCATTCTGCTTGACTTGACTTGCAGATGGTTTAATTCTTGCATTACCTGCATCAACAGTTATATTCTTTGCATTTGTTATGGTTGAATTAAGTATTTCTGCTGATGTTGTACCGTGTAAGTTCTGAACATGAACAGAACCGTCTAAAACAAAGGTTTCTGATTTTCCTCCCGTTGCAAGAGCCGATAAATAAGACTGTTCGGATGCTGAACGAACTTTTAAATCACCTTGTTTAACATCAACTGTTGACCCCTCAATTTTAGCAGATGCATTATTTGTGTAGTTATTAACCAGAACAGATCCGCCTACACCAGCATTTGCACCGTTAACGTTTGGTTCATATTTCCAATCTTCCTGTCCCGGAATACGATAATTAAATTGGGTAATAATATAATCAACAATACCGACTGCGTTATAACCCATAACAGAATTAACGGCATTCAAAACGGCATCTCCGTTTTTGACCGTTACATTTGAACCGCCTGTAATAGATGCTGTTGTGCTATTTTTAACGTTATTAACAACAGAAGTCGCGGAAAGAGCTGCTGTGTTTCCGTTACCGGATGCTTGTGCAAAGTTGTTAAAAAATCCGCCTAACTTTAATTTTGGCTTCAAACCGCCATAAGAATCAGTAATATTTTGATCTGCAAAACCTTCCCAAGATACAGCAGGCTCTTTCGTTGAGGCATCGTGACCGGGGTATATTAAACTAAAATCCCAGTTACTTGCAGGGTCACCCTCCATATTAACCCCGAACGCTATATCCTTAACACCAAAAATGGAAAAAGGTAACGTCAGACCAAATTTTATACTACCTGCATTCATCGGAAGTTGGGTAGTTGAGTCCATATTCAGTTCATCAACCGTAACAACTGAATTTTTATCAATATTTGATGTTGTGGTGTTTGTTTCATCATTAACTATAAGAGCAATACCTGCACCAAAATATGCTTCCCCAACGGCATCAGTCATAGCCTTATTACCAAGCAAATCAAGTGTATATGATTTTACGTCCATTTTTTTTGCCGTAACCGTTGAGTTTTCAATCTTTGCTGTCGCACTATTATTTGAAACATTCCATAAGAACACACCGCTTGCCTGAACTTTTGCATCTTCTGCCTGATCCATATTTACATCAGCATTTCCTCTTTTAAACAGGGACTTTATGGTATGCTTCATATATTTATTCTTAAAGTCTTTTAATTTATTTTTTACATCCTGATCAAATGTTTTCGGGCGAGTACCCCGATAGTTATCATCATCTGCAGAGGCTTTAATAGTATTATTTGTAACATTAATACTTTGAGCAAGCACCTTAATTCCGCTGTCATCACTTTGATTTTCAACGGTTATTGTAGAATCTTTTATCAGGGCTTTAACATCGTTTTTGGAACGATTGAACAAAATTGAAAGCGCAGCACCTGATCCATAAGAATCACCTGTTGCAAAATCATTTTTACCTATTGTTGCGGTCTGGATCAAATCATTTTTAACTTTACTCATATTTATTGCAACAACATCTAAATTTGATGCCGTTATTTTTGAACTATCAACTACCGCATGCGTATCCGTTACATTTGAATAATTTAAAAGGGTCATAACGAGAGCATTTGTTGCACTCATAGAAACTAAACTAAAATTAGAAATCCCAATATCGCTTTTTTGCGTTGATAAAGCATTTATGTTCACATCAGAGTCTGCGTTTATTACTGATTTTATAACATCAACCGTTGAAACGGTTTTTGTACCTAACCCGTACAGAATTGCAGGGATTGCCTGACCTAAAATTTTAGAATTTATCTCAAATTCAACATCGGCATTCGTTCCTATATTAACATTATTTTTTGAGTTTATGGTTGAGTTTTCAACTTTTATAATTGCATTTGCTCTCCCGCCTTCAAACCCGCTAAACACTTCACTGCTGAAATATTCGCTTGCTTTTGCTTCATCGTTAAGAACTAAATCAAATATAGTCGGTTTCAAAAGATTTACGTTTGTTTTTGTTTTTGATACAGAATTGGCGTTTATTTTGATATCTTTCCCGCCAAATTCCGAATTTGTTATTTCTATCTTTGAAGTTGCCTCATCAGCAACCCCAAACCCGAGTGCTTCTATTTGTTCAGGAGTGAAAGATGAAGTATCTGCAGGTAAATCAACTATTCTTTCAGTTTTAGAGTTTGCTAATATATTTACCTCCTCGCCACCGATTTGAGCGTTATCAACGGTGACGGTTGCATTTTTTACCAATTCTGGATTGTTTGTATCTTCATACCCTGCAACAATTTTGACTTTACCGCCTACGAGAGCAAAGTTTTTTGTGTCTTTGATATTATGAGTAACAAGATTATCAAACAACGCTTTTGCAGCATCTTCGGTGCTGATAACAGTTGTTTCATTTTCACCGACACCTGCAATAATTCCTGCTTTATCTGATGTTGTACCTTTTACGGTAATAGTATCACCATACAATTCAACATTTTCTCTTGCTATGATTTTGCCGTTTACAATAATGTTTCCGTGTGAATCGGTTATAGTACCTTTGTATCCTGAAGCATTATATTCATAATTTGATAATGAACCGTTCTCAACCGCATTCCAGAAAGAGTTAAACTTGTTAGTCGATGGAGTCATAAGAGATAATGAACCGACATTCAAAACGCCGGATGCACCTATCACAATCCCTTGAGGAGATACAAAAATGGCGTGTCCGTTAAAAAAGTTATTACCCTTCATTGTATTAACGATACCGTTAATATTAACCTGATTTTTGACGAGGTTAACAAAATACTTGTACCCGTCTTTGTACATAAGATTTGCTATATCGCCTTTTGAAAGATTAAATTTGTCGTAGTTTCTGAATTGGGTTTGTCCCGAAAATTTCTGTCCTTCTATTTTGTAAACATTGCCTGTAGGACCTGTAGGAGTTACATTTGATATTTCCGATGCCAAAACAGGCAGAGGTAAAGCATACATAAAAAACATTGCGACAGACATAAGTCCTGCAAAAATCCTTTTCGGATTAAAATTCGATATAGCCATTAAGTAGATACCTTTCTTATGAAATTTTTTGTGATAGTTTGATAATATTCTTATGTTGATTATATCAAAATAGTTGTTTTATTTACCTCATTTTTACGAAATATTACGACTTTTTAAAATAAATTTATAGATGTCATAAATATGAGGAATTTTAACGAAAAATCAGTAAATAGTGCAGAACTTAAAGGTAACAAGAGTGCTGATTGAATATAACCGTAAGAAACCGGTTTTAGCCTAATTTTCTCTTAAATGTTCTGCTTGCAAGCGTAAGAGTTATCAAAGCAATTATAAGTAAAGGAATTATGTTTACAATTACATCTTCAATTCCCATACCTTTTAATATTATTCCACGTGACAGAACCATAAAAAAACGTACAGGATTTAAATACGTTAAATACTGAAAGCAAAGCGGCATATCTTCAATAGGTGAAATAAATCCCGAAAGCAAAACTGCAGGTATCATAAATGTCATAACAGATAATATTGCCTGTTGCTGTGTGTTACAAATAGACGAAATATAAAGTCCGACACCAACTATCGCTAAAAGCGATATCAATATTGAAATAAAAAATAAAAATATAGAACCTACAAAAGGAACATGAAAAAATATAATGACTATTCCAATCATAACCATTGTTAAAGTCATTGCAATTATTAAAGGCGGAATTGATTTGCCGAGTAATATCTCAAATGACGACAAAGGACTGACAATAAGTTGATCGAATGTCCCGAGTTCTCTTTCTCTTGCTATTGATAAGGATGTCAGAATTAAAGTTGTTACAAGTGAAAGCATTGCAACTATAATTGTCAAA
>CAMHDG010000094.1 GCA_946183815.1 uncultured bacterium
GCATCCTAGCATCTTTATTGTTTAGAGGCTTAAGCCTCTAAACAATAATTTACATTCCCCCCTTAACATTTTGTCATAAAAAATGGCGGGAAGAGTATTTTAGTATTAGAATATTCATGCAAATCAATTTATTTATTATACGCATGTACATGAAAGGGAATAGGAATAATGGTACTGGAGATGACTTATCCATCATTGGAAAAGGCGGTAAACCCGACTCACGACATAAAACTTTTTGCAGGACGTTCTAATCCAAAACTTGCACAGGAAATAGCAGACCAACTGGGTACAACCGTAGGACCAATGGTTGTTAAGAACTTTGCAGACGGAGAAATTTACGTTCAGGTAAAAGAAAGTGTCAGAGGAGATGACGTATTTATTATCCAGCCATTATGCAACCCTGTAAACGAAAATTTAATGGAATTACTTATTATAATTGATGCCTTTAAAAGAGCAAGTGCAAAAACAATTACAACAGTAATTCCATACTATGGTTATGCAAGACAAGACAGAAAGACCTCAGGTAGAGAAGCAATTACGGCAAAATTAGTTGCAGATTTACTTACAACGGCAGGAACTGACAGAGTTCTTGCTATGGACTTACACACAGGACAAATTCAAGGGTTCTTTAACATTCTTGTTGACCATATTTATGCAACTACTGTTATCACCGATTATTTAAAAGGTTTAGACATCAATCCTGAAGATATGGTAGCAGTTAGTCCTGATACAGGCGGAGTACAAAGAACAAGAGTATTTGCAAAAAGATTAGGCTGTCCTCTTGCAATTATTGATAAAAGACGAGATAAACATAACGAAGCGATTGCCGCACATATCATAGGTGATGTTGAAGGTAAAGTTTGTATGATGTTTGACGACTTAATTGATACAGCAGGAACTATTACCGAAGCAGCAAAACTGCTTAAATCACACGGAGCAAAGGCGATTTATGTTGCAGCAACTCACGCAGTATTTTCAGGTCCTGCTAAAGAAAGAATACAAAATGCACCGATAAAAGAATGTGTTGTTACTAATACTATCCCTTGGAATAAAGAAGATTTACCGTCTAATGTAACCCAATTATCAGTAGCACCATTGCTTGCACAGGCAATCTCTCGTATCCACGATGACGAATCTGTAAGTTCATTGTTTGGGTTTGAAAAAGAAATGCAAGTGTAAAACTTTCTTCATATAATAGCAAATTATCCTGATTTAATACATTAATATGAATGTAGGCAGTTAGAAAGATAAAACGTATGGTTAAAGGTGTGACAGGACTAAATTCTAATTTTCAGCAAATGAGAAAGAGTTATTCTGTTGCACAAAATCAGCCACAGGAAGTAAAAACAACCCCTAAAAATTTAAAAAATACTATAAAAGGTAACCTTGCAGGTCTTGGGATAGGTCTTGCCATACCTGCTTACACTCTTTATGATTCTGTCAAAAAAATGAGTGCCTCAGATGCAAAAGAAATGGCGGAGGCAATGCAAACCTTAATGCCGGAGGCAGATACGCTGGAACGTACAAAACAGGTAGCAGAAAAAATTATTGAAGAAACCGGTTTAAAAGCAAAAGGAGTCAAGGTTAATTTTATAGACAACACTCCGGAAAGTTTAAACCACCTGAAAGAGGTTATAGCAACAGAGGCTTCACAAAACCACGCTTTTGGAAGAAGGATGGGCTCAAACTATTTTGAAACCTTCAAACACGGTGCAAACGCAGCATATTTTTCAAAAGCAAACGAAGTTGTAGTAAATTCAAAGAATTTATACACATCTGTTTATCATGAAATTGGTCATTCAATGAATAGAAACGGGAATTGGGTAACAAAAGGGCTTCAAAAGATGAGAAACCTGACCCCGTTTGGAGTTTCTGTAATCGCACCGTTTGTGCTTGCAGTAGGACTACTACACAAGGTTGATAAGACAAAACCGCAGGAGCAAAAAGGTGCAGTTGAAAAAACTCTTGATTTTGTATCAGAAAATGCGGGTAAACTAACCTTTGCGACTTATGTTCCTATGTTAGCGGAAGAGGGATTAGCAAGTATCAGAGGACTTAAACAGGCAAGCAAACATTTACCAAAAGATGTTGTAAACAAAATTGGCTGGAACTACCTGAAAGCATGGGGAACTTATGGTGCAGTAGCAGTCGGTGTCGCAGGCGGAATTACACTCGCAATAAAAGTTGCAGATAAAATAAAAAATAAATCTGCCGAAAACGATAAAACCGCATAATTTTTTATAAACTAGCCATTTGTCCTATAAAAATTTAGTTTCCATTCGGTTATTATTAAAAAATGGAATTAAATACCCTTTCAAAAAAAGAACTTATTGAGGAAGTTGAAAGATTAAAAGCAGAAAATACAAAACTCAAAAATGATAATAATGAGGTATGGGATACTGTAAAAATTCTCGTGACTAAAATTTCACATGAAATGAAAACACCACTTAATTCTATTATCGGGTTTAGTGAACTTTTTATGGATAAAACCGAGAACCTGACTCTCAAAAATTATATAAAAAATATCCTTAAAAGTTCATATTTTATGCTCGAATTAATCCAAAATATGATAGACATTACAGGGTTTAAAAATAATACGTTAACTCTTTCTTACAGTATTTTTAATACAAAAGATGCAATAGAAGAAATAATATCCCAGTTTAACAATAATTCAATACAATATACACTCATAAACACTACTATTTGTGCAGACTACACGAGATTTAAACAAGTAATTTATAACCTGTTATCAAACGCAATAAAATACAATTCTACTGAAAAAAATATAGAAATTATAACCTATCTGGAAAAAAAACTTTTTTGTTTTGAAATAACAGATTACGGAGAGGGGATAGAAGAAAGGGATAAAGAAAAAATATTTGAACTCTTTACACAAGTATCAAAAAATAATAAAAAAAGGAATTTAGGACTTGGCTTAGGGCTTGCATTATGCAAAAAAATAGCAGACGCTCATAAAGGGGAAATTGATGTAATATCGAAAGCAGGACAAGGCTCAACTTTTATCTTCAAAATTCCGATTACACAAAACTGGATATGATATAATTACATCGTAAAGAGAAAGAAAAATGATGAGTAAAAGAAAAGTTTTAAATATACTAACAATATTTGGAATACTTTGTTGTATCGAACTTGCGGTTGTATATTATCAGTCGAATTATAACCCTTATGCAGAACCGAGTTTTTGCAATATGAACAGTTTTGTAGATTGTGACGGGGTTGCACAAACATCAAAAGCCGTATTTTTAGGAGTGCCTTTGACGTACTGGGGCTTCTTTTTATATTTCTTTATTTTGATGTTATTACACATTGAAAAATTAGTAAAAATTAAGATAAATAATTACGAAATTTTTTGGTTTTTAAAAGTGTTTAAAAACCCGTATTCATACATATCTTCACTGGGTATAATTTCGTTTTTTATTTCAATAATTTTAGCAATAATAAGCATATTTCAAATTCACAAAATTTGTATTTTATGTTTTGTAACCTATTTTATTAATTTAGGAATAGGAATAGTTGCAACCGATTTTAAAAACGGAGGAATAATAAAAAGTTTTAAGGACAGTTTTTATGACTTTGTTGACGGAGTAAAAGAGGCAACAATTCCGTTCATTATTGCTATGGTTACCTGTGGATTATTTTTAACTTACACAACCGTTGAAATGCCGTTTGCATCCAGAAAACAGTCAATAAAACATTATATGTTAATGAAAGAAAACCCGTACAAAATTAATGGTAATATTTTAGGGAACAAAAATGGTAAAATTATAATAGATTTATACACTGATTTTGCCTGTCCTATATGTTATTCCTACAATATTATGCTGCATAAATTAGCAAAAGAAAATAAAGATATACAGATTATTCATCACAATTTTCCGCTTGATACCGAATGCAACAAATATTTAGACCATAAAATGCACGATGGGGCTTGCAGAATGGCAAGATATGCTATTGCCTCTGAAAATCAAGGGAATTACTGGGGAATGGCAAGCCTGTTATACGAAAAACAACCAAAAAACGATAAAGAGGCGATTGAACTTGCAAAAGGACTTGGACTGGATATAACAAAATTTAAAAAAGATATATCTTTACCCCAAACTCGTGATAAAATAAACAAAGAAATAGATGATGCTATTGCTCTGGGTTTAGACGGTACTCCTAATATTATAATAAACGGTAACAGATACTTTGGGGCAAAGGCATATTTTGAACTAAAAGATATTGTAAAAAAGAATAGTATAAAATAATAAATGTCTTTTCTTAAAATCTTATAGAAAGGAATTTTAGGAAGTTTAAAATGGAAACAAAAAAATTATTACTACATGCCTGTTGTGCGATATGTTCGGGATATCCCATCAAATTATTAAAAGAAATGGGGTATGAGGTTGTCGTATATTTTTGTAATAATAATTTTGACAGTGAGGAAGAATACAACCGCAGATTAGAGGCAGAAAAAACTTTATGCGGACATTTTGGGGCAGAACTAATTATAGAGCCTTACACACCACAAGTTTACCTTGACTATATAAAGGGGCTTGAAAATGAAAAAGAGGGTGGTGCAAGATGTATAAAATGTTTTGAATTAAGATTAAAAGAAACTGCCGAAAAAGCAAAAGAACTGGGGATAAAAATATTTACTACATCAATGATTATCAGTCCTCATAAGAATTTTAAAAATTTATGTCTTGTTGGGGAAACCGTTGCGAAGGGATATGACTTGGAATTTTTAGGGATAGATTTTAAGAAAAAAGACGGGTTTTTAAAAACTAATAAAATCTCAAAAGAATTAAACTTATACCGTCAAAACTACTGTGGCTGCAAATTTGCAAAGGGGTAAAGGGGTAAAGGGGTAAAGGGGTAAATATTTGGATAAATATACAAATAAATCAGAAATCAACGATTAGAAAGGAAAATAAAAATGGAATGTAAAAAAGAAGAAAATAAGATAGGTTGCAGTTGTACCTATACATCATGCGGAAATAGAGGGGTTTGTTGTGACTGTGTCAGACACCATAGAGAGAATAACGAAATTCCGGGGTGTTTTTTTACCGCAGCAGGCGAGAGAACCTATGACCGCTCCATAAAAAACTTTATTCTTACAATGAAGGACAAGTATAACATTTAATGGATTATATACTTAATTATCCCAGCCCAAAACCCATTGTTTGCTTCATAATCTGCGGGTTAAGTTGATTTTTAAGTTTTATTTGCTCCATGTGAACTTTATAATAATCAAACTGTCTTTTTTTAGAATCATATTTTCCGTAATCAATGGTTGAGATAATCTTGCCGTCTTTATCCTTTATAACTCTTGTAGCAGAAATAGGAAACGGGTTTCCGTTTTCGTCTTTTTGTTCACCGAACTGAACATGATCTTCTATAATCGCCCCTTTTAAATCAGGCTGAGCATCAGATTTTATGACAAGTTTATTATCCTTCAACGTCACATCTTTAGGTTTATACCAAACCGCTATCCCTGTATTTTCAGGAATATTATACGTTCCTGGGGATGCCTCCGCATAAATACGATACGATTCTTCAAATTCGGATAAAGATACTTCTCCCCATCTGTGTTTTCCACCGATTTTATCCGCTAATTCTCTTGCCGTTCTTTCTGTTTCAACCTCTTCGGCTTTTGAATTTATATTGTCAGTTTCCACTGTATGACGCAGTTCATGTAACAAGGTTCTCAACAGATATTCAGAGGTTAAATTCTGCATACTGTCATGATTATCAATCAAAACAGTATCGCCACCGTCAGCATCTTTATTCGCTCTGCCTGCAACACCGGAATCTTCAATATCTGTAAGAATAAGTTTCCCGGCAGACACAATCTCATTTAGTTTTTGGGCATATTTTTGAATAACAGCATCTTCCGGATGGGCTTTGGCATAAGATAATATCTTTTCTACGGCTTCATTCAAATTATTTTCAACGATTTGTTCACTTACGGTTTTATCAGAATTTGGATTTGTTTTTGCTTTTGACTCCGAGTACGATTTTCCAAAATGTAAGTTTGCATAAAAATCATCCTTTTCAATAGATTTGGCTATATATGAGTCTAAATTAGGCATTGCAGTATCTATCTCTTGCTGGGAAAGACTTCCGTCATGGTTTGTATCCACAGCATTAAAAATTGATTTTGATACAAAATCGTTGCCAAAATCTCTTGTACCCTCTTTCATTAAACCTGAATAGTGGGTATGCATATTGGATATTACTTGTTTCATATTATCATTTATGCTCATAAAGCCTCTATATTTATAAAAACATGTAAGGGCAAGTGTTTTCACACAGGGACAACATCTTA
>CAMHDG010000095.1 GCA_946183815.1 uncultured bacterium
TCTCTCTCCAAGGAGAGATATATCTGCTTCGCAGATAAACAATAATTTACATATCTTCATGAACTTATGTAACAAATTGATTGTTTTTTGAATAAAACAACATAAAAAAGGGTATTTATTAATTACCGGCTAAAAACGCCGATGTGATGTTTCGAATATTAAAACGAAAAGGGGTGATAAGCCCCTTTTTTCGTGCATTAGATATCCTCTGATGCACAGTGATAAATAGTGAATAGTGAGTATAGACCTGATAAACCTACCAACGCATAGACAATTCTTGATAAAGTGCTCATTTCACCAAAGACCGCAGATACTAAATCCAGTCCGAAAAAGCCTACCAAACCCCAATTTATTGCACCTATTACGGTTAAAATAAAAGTGATAATTTTTAGAATTTTCATAATAACTCCTTTCTGCAATCTAATATAAGGAGTTCAGAATTAAGAATAAATTACCTGTATCGGCTATTCGTCAGGAGTAATTTCCTGACCCTTGTAATAATACATTTTTCTGGTTTCACCCTTATTGTTTTGGAGTGTTCCTGCCAAAACCTCAACAGATTGACCTTGATATATTATAGTTTCCTTTATTAAATCGCCTGACGGATAAAAGCCCTGTTTTTCATACTCGTTTACTATCAGCGTTAAGTTGTTGGTATTTGATACTAAATTTGCCAAATGACTCATTATTCTTTTAGTATTTTCGTCAAATTCGGCATTGTTGTTCTCTTTTATAGTTATTTTACCCTCAAGTTTTAATTGGGGACATTTTAGCACTATACACCCTTTTTGATACACCAATTTACATCCGAATTGGTTAAACACCTCAAAAATATCTTCATTTTCTTTGGCAAGTTTGATTAATTCCTTGCGGAATTGAATATCTGCTTCTGATGGTTGACCTGCTTCTATAAACTTTTTGACTATTTTGCTTAAAAACCCGCTCTCTTTTTGTTCAGGTACAGGCTTATTCAAAACGGCATCAGGCACAGGGTTTGTAAAACCTTGTGAAAATGATGACGAATCACTGAATATTGAATCGTTTTCACCAAAATTTTTATTGTCATGACTCATAACCATATTCTAGCATATAGATTTGATATTCCAACGTAAACAAGGAAAAAACACTCTCTTTAGAGGATATAAATATAAAATTTTATAATACTTAAAAACGGTGCAAATTATATTACACCGTTTTTTAATTTTCCTCTAAATTTATAATTTTTCATTTCGCCTATGGTTTAAGTTTCAATTTCTTTACCTGTTTTAAAATCGAACATGACCTCTGTTCCGTCTTGGAACGTCATAATTCCGACTTTTTGTTGTTGTCCGTTAACATCTCTTGTTTCAGGTCTGACATCAACTGCTTCACCATGTTGACCGGAATATTTTTGTTCTATTCCGTCCATGTTTTTCATGGTTACAGCAGTTGAGAGTGCCTTTTCGGCACAACCTGAAAGTTCCAGAGTACCATCAACATTAATTTTGATAGTACCTGTTTCGCCGTTTCTACCCTGAATATTGAACGCACCGTCAGAACCATTAGTAATCTGATATCCGCAAGATTCAAGAACTTCTAAATCCTGCTTCATCGCCTCAACTGATGCATCTTGCATTGTTGGCGGTTTCACACCGTCAGCAGCGCTTGTTGCACCAACTTCTGCCGTTTGGGCTACCTGTCCGACACCTTGAGTTTGACCAACTTCCTGTGTCGCGCCAAGTCCCTTTATGGCATTATTCACTGTTTGGTAGAAACTTTGCAGTGCGCTTGCGCCCTTATCAGCCTCCTGCTGACTCCATTTTGAATCACTGTTTACATCGTGTGCATCAAAAATAGAACCTGCTTGTTGTGAGAATTGCTGAACTTGTTGAGCGTTCGCTCCTGCATTGGAAAGCGCTGACATGATACTGTTGGTAAACTGTTGTTTGGTAAACACAGTTTTATCAGCATCAGTCTTTTGTGTCTGATTTTGATTTAAATTTATTTGATTACCATCAAAATTTATAGAACTCATTACGCTCTCCTTAAACATGTAAAGTATTTTATTCCTATCTGATTTCAAAGATTAATATTTTTGTTACATTACTTAACATGTCTGAAACGCTCATGCCTGCATGGTTTGAGATATTCCTCACTTGGCTAATTTATACAAAATTTTCACTAAATAACATAAGTTTATGAAGATAAAATTGACGATTATATTTTTGCTTATAATATCGCTTACTTGTCTTGGGAAAAGCAAATATAACGTGATTTTGAACCCTGACAGAATTACAAAAAGCGATATTGAACTAAAAACTGATGATTATATTTTGTTTATATTAGATTACTCAAACAGTATGAATGAATTTTTGTCGGAACGAACAAAATACGAAATGTTGCTGGAGAGTATGAAATATATTTTATCCAGATTATCTAGAGAGAACAAAATCGGGGTAAGACTGTATGGTCAGAGATGGGGGCTAACTCCGATGGATGCTTGCAGAGCGTCAAGTCTTGTTGTACCTATAAAAACTGATAGTCTAGGTTATATCTCTTCAGCAATATCTAAATACAAACCGAGAGGAATGACCCCGATAACTTATTCTTTAAAACAGGCAGTGACAAAAGATTTTAAAGGACTTGATGGGGATAAACATATTATACTTATAACAGACGGCGGGGAAAACTGTGACGAAAGCCCATGCAAATATGCAATGGAACTGATTAAATACAGAAAAGATATAAAGATTGATGTTATAGCCTTTAATATAGATAATCAGGATGATTTAGACCAGTTAGAGTGTGTGGCAAAGGTAACAAGCGGAAGACTTTACAACGCTGATACAAAAGCCCAATTAATGAAAAGTCTTGACAGGGCATTCAAGGCTAAAAAAGAAGTTGATGCAGTAATCGTTAAATAAATTATTGTTTAAATATAGTTAGAGTGTCCGGCAAAGCCGACAAGATGTTTTATATTTAAGAATAATAACTTGATATTTCTTAACTACTTTACCGAGCCTCGCTCGGTAAACAATAATTTCCCTACCCCTTAATATAAATCGTTCTCAAAATGTATTCTTCGAGCATTTTTTTATCGGCAGAAGAAACCTCTGCATTGTTTATCATTATGCTGAAAACATATCTCTGATTTTTTTGGGTAGAGATATAACCTGCAATAGCACTTATATTATTAAGTGTACCCGTTTTTGCATGAATAAACCCTTTCAAATATAACATTCTTTTAGAAAGAGTACCCTCTCCTGCGGTTGCCAGTTCAGGCTCTAAAAAACCCTGCACTTTAAACAGAAAATCTGTAACAAAATCTGCAGTCATAAGATTATTTTTTGATACACCGCTTGCATCAACAATTTTTATGGTTGATGTGTCAATATCGTGTGTTCTGCAGAACTCATGGAACATTTCAAGCCCGTTTTCAAAACTGCCTGTCTGATTAGAATATTTATGCCCTGCCAATTTAAAAACTGTTTCTGCAACAAAATTACTGCTATTTTTATAAACATCTTTTTTGGCAGCAGCAATATCATGACTCAAAAGCGTAATCAATTTATCATCTTTCCCCACACGAACATCTTTATATATCCCGCTGCAAGATATACTGTGATTAATTATTGCGTCTGATAATCTCATCGTAAAATATTTTTTAGGGTTATTTATAGGGATATTTACTATTGCGCTTTTATCATTCTGAATTTTACCCTCAACAATTATAACGTCAGGTGAGATATGATTTTGACGTTTCAGTGAATACTTTGTAACTTTATCCGTAACAGTTTTATTAATAAAAGTAATCGGATACATAATATCTTGAGTAATCTCTGCAGGATAACCCATCATCCCCGGGGAGATTGTTATTTCCATTAAGTTTTTATCAATATTATACGCACTAAATTTTGGCATCAACGGATTCAAATCATCATCCCATTGCCAGCCCTCGCCCCATTCGTTATCATCAATAATTGATGAATCAATATTTATTGCTGTTTGTTCTTTCGGAATACATTTAACAACTTTTTCCAACTCTCTTGATTTCAAATATGGGTCTGCACCTAATTTTATAATGTATTCATTATTTTTATTTCTGTATAAACTTGTAGAGAATTTATAATCGTTACCTAATGTAATAAAAGCAGGGGTTGTGGTAACTATTTTCTGAACAGATGCAGGCGATACAGGCATTTTTGGGTTTAGTTCATAAACCACTTTGCCTGTTGTTGCATTTTTTACTGATACAGAAATCGAACCTCTGTTTATATTTGAGTTAGATATTACATTGGATATTTCTGCTTTTATCCCTGCAAAAGCCGTATTGGTAACAGTTAAAAAAAACAAAACTAAAGTTATTATAAATTTTCTCATTTATACAACACCTCATATTTATTGTGTATATCTTTTAAAACAGTGCATTTATCCCTGAAATCGTACATAGAAGGCAAATCCAATTCTGCTTTTATTACGCCCTCTTTTAAATCAATTTCATCTAAAATATTCCCGCTGTAATCATAAATCAAGGAATGACCCAAATTTTTTGCACCCGTTGGGAGAGTACCCGTTTGAGTCAAAGCGACCATATAGGTTTGGTTTTCCACCGCTCTTGCGCAAGTGAGAGAATCCCAGTGAATTTTTCTTGAAAGTGGCCACGCTGCCATATTAACCAAAACATCTGCACCCGCTTTCCTATATGCTCTGTATATTTCAGGGAAACGAATATCATAACAAATGGTAAGAGCGAATTTTACTCCGTCTAACTCAACTATAACAGGGTTACTTCCCTCTGTTATATATGTGTTTTCACTATCGTCATAATATGAGAACAAATGATTTTTGTCATAAGTTGCAACAAGTTCACCCTCTCGGTTTAATACAGGACAGGTGTTAAAGAGTTTCCCCTCTTTTTCCTGAACAAAACTTCCGCCAAGAATATTTACCTTATGTTTGATTGCAATATCAGATAAAAATTTTACAATTTCGCCCTCTAAAACTTCGGAAGACTTAGGGAACTCTTCACAAGCCCATCCAACTGTCCAGAGTTCAGGCAAAATAACCACATCAATATCCGGTGTGATATTTTTTTCTATAAGGTCAGAAACTTTTTCAAAATTTTTGTATTTATCACCTATCGCCGATTCCATCTGAACGGCAAGAACTTTTATTTTTTCCATAATCCAAATCTGAATACCTCTTTATACGCTTTTGGGGCTTTCTTTTCCAAATCTTCCAAAGAATGCTGAACCTTTAACCTTACCTGTTCGTCATGTTCCTTATCCCCGTCAGGATCAACATATATAGGCTCGCCATAAATATTTATAAGTTTAGTCCAAAAAAACGGAATCCTAAACCCGTCCCAAGACGGAAACTTTAAGAATGTAGGACTGGGAGAATACCAATAAACAGGAACAATCGGAACGCCTGCATTTTTAGCAACTCTGATAGCACCATCTTTAACGACTTTTGCAGGTCCTTTTGGACCGTCAACCATAATAGCACAACATTCACCGTTTTTAAGAGCGTGAATCATTTGCATTGTTGCCTCAACACTGCCTTTTTTACCTTTTGAACCATGGATAACCTTAAACCCCCATTTTTCAACAACACCTGCTATAATCTGACCGTCACGTGAACGGCTCACAAGCACGTTACAGTTTGCCCTGTCAGGAAGCCCATGAACACAACACTGATGCGCATGCCAGATTGCATACACACAAGGCGATGCGTTTTCGGGGAAATTCACATTTTGGATATCAGTAAATATTTCCTGAAACTTAAAAATACTATATACAATATCTGTGAATTTTGCTCGGTTATCTTTATTTTTATCAAACATTTTAAATATATTAATCATACGTTGATTTTACATCAAAAACGGGTAATAAGGCAAGATAAAATATAACCGTTTTGGATAAGACAGTTGGGGAATTTATTTTAAAAAAAAGTTGGTAATGTAAAAATGGAAGATTAAAAAGGAGAGAAGAATGTTAAAGATATTAAACGATACTAATTTTGACAACCACATAAAAAACGGACTAAAACTTGTAATGTTCGGAAGTGATATGTGTCATTACTGCGTAAAGCAAGAGCCGATTTTGCAGGACTTAGCCGACCATAATATAGAAATAGGCAAAATTGATGCCTACAAAACCCCCGAACTTACGCAGAAATACGGGGTTACCTCCTTTCCTACGTTTATTCTGTTTAAGTTTGGGGATATTGTTACAAGATTTTCAGGCTACAAAGATAAATCGGAACTGCTTGATGTGGTGCTGAGGCATGTGTAAATTATTGTTTATCTGCGAAGCAGATATATCTCTCCTTGGAGAGAGAGAA
>CAMHDG010000096.1 GCA_946183815.1 uncultured bacterium
AAGTAGTAAATTATTGTTTATCTGCGAAGCAGATATATCTCTCCTTGGAGAGAGAAAAATTTCTTAATGAACTGCTTGCAGTGAATTTAGAAATTTGAGAGAGGGTAAGTAATAGTTGGTTTAATAAGTAATTGAACCCTCTCCCCAACCCCTCTCCAAAGGAGAGGGGCTTTTAACGATTTATATCATTTACCCCTAAACAATAATTTATGTAACAAATGTAACAATTTTTCAAACCATTGAAAACAGGCTCTTCTAAACGACTTTATATATATGTCGTATAAGATAGAGAGCAATATATTCATGGGTGATTTTGACACTACAATCCAAAATCCGACAACGTCAACCGGCGGTATAACAAGCGGTGGCGGGACTACTCCTGTGCCTGCGAATAAACCATCTATTGAAGATTTCTTTAATAGAAAGTTGACTCGTGCACAGGTTGCTCAGGAATTTGGACAAACAGGACTCGACTTATTCGATAAAGCAAACACTGATGAGGATGACGGAATTTCACAATCAGAAATGGACTCATATAACAACCCCGCTCAAAAAGCAGATGATTTAACAGGTAAATCAGGAAAAAGAACCGCCACAGGAGGTGTTTATACTGTTGTCAAAGGCGACACCTTAAGCAAAATCGCAGACGATTTTGGAATATCACTTATTAAACTATATAACGACAATAAAAGTGTTGTCGGAAAAAATATGAACCGAATTGAAATTGGAATGCAATTAAAAATCAATAGTAGTTCAACTCCTTCAACAAGTTCATCTGATAAATCTACAAGCGATAAAACACAAACAACACAACAAGGTCAAACAAAAGATTTAAAATCAGCACTTGCAGATTATATGAAAAGACAGAAAAGCGATGTTCCTCAGATTTTTCTTGGAATGACGAGAGAACAGGCTGAAAAAAGAGGCGGTGAAAGTTTAAGACTATTTAATCAATACGCAGGAGAAAGTGCTGATAAACTCGGAGCAGAGCAATATAAATCCTACCAAAAAACCCTTAAATACACCTCATTTGATCAAGTTGCATCCGGCATCCCTGCAGTGCTGGGGAAAGACAATGGTAAACTTTCCAGAACAGAAATGGGTGAAGTTTTAGACGCAATGATTGTTATGGGTGGTAAAGCAACAGGCATCGGACAAACTCAAGCATCAAAAAAATTATCAGGAAAAATAAGAGATAAAATTGTTCAATACGATAGTTATGATTCTCCACCTACAAAAGAAAAAATTGCAGAACACGCAGATCTTTTAATGGGAGAATTAAAAACCTCTGTTCAAGACGAAATCAAGAACAAAGGCGATATTTATAAATCTCACTATGACAGATTAAAGGCAGGCAAATTCACCGAATTTGAACTTGCAAGCGGGTTAAAAGAAGGTGATGAACTAACCGAAGAACAAATCCAAAAACTTGCAGAAACTGCCGTTAAAGCAGAACACATATATCCTGTTTTACAAACATTAGCGGAAGCAATGAAAGAACAAGGCGAAAATGGCGAAAAAGATAACACCATTTTGCTCTTAATCATGCGATTAGGTGATAAGTTCTTTGAAAATGAAGATGTACTTGCAGTTGCACAAATGACAGGTTTAATGTCAGTCATTGACAAGGCAAAACAACAATTTGCGGCAAACGAAATCGCAACTAACAGTTCATTAGACCTGCAAAATATGGATGAGGGTGTAGCAGCGATGTACACCGCAACCATTGTGGACAATGCAGATGCAGAAGCAGTAAGAGTATTCGCAGAAAACCATTCTGAATCCATAGACCTAATCAATAAGGTTGTTGAACAGGTTATTCAAAACTCTAATAACGAAGATAAAAACAACGCATTAAGACAAGTTATATCAGATGTAAATAACAAAGTCGGCTACACGACAGAAAGCACAAAAAATTCGAGAACCACCGACCCAACCCCTTCTTACACAACATCGCAAATAAGAGAAGAAAGTCAGCGTTATTATGCTAATTTAGGCATCACAAACCCAACTACTGCTGAAGAGGTTGAACAACAACAATCTCGTCAGTCCGTTAACAAATTAAAAACAGAAATCGGACCTGCTCCTGTAATCTACAGTCCTGCAAGAATAAGACAACTCTCTCGTGACTACAACAACTCAATAGGTAAATTTGATACCCTCTCAAAAGAAGATCAAGAAGCGGTAAAAAAATATCTGGATAACGCAAAAGGACAACCACAGGCAATTATGTCAATCATGCTTGCAGGAAACGAAAAAGTTCAATTATTCCTTGTCAAAGAAAAATATATCACGATAGAAGATATTACAAGAAACATAAAAAGTTTCCCTGCTAACTATGATGGCTTATCAGACACAATAAAAGATGCGCTTTATTCAAACGTCAAAGCATCAGTAACAGCGGGAACACTGAAACCTGAGCAAATGACTGACGGCGAAAGAAAGATGTATGAATACGCAAACCAAGACTAATTTTTAGGCTGTGTCACTTTGCTCTCATTAAAAAATCCTGAATGATGGTAAACAAAATCTTTTACCTCGCCTTTATGGTTACCTTTGGAGTAATAAACAGGTGTAAAGGCAATCCCGAATGCCTGACGCTCACCATTTTTATAAACACCTTTCGCTTCCGCATAATCAGGTGCGTTATCAATATATTTATTTACTGCAGTTTTGGTTTCAAACGTGTTTGTTGTACCTGCTCTTTTTAGACTTATGTTTTTTGCTCTGCCAATATCTTCCCCGAATTTTTTATTAACGTGTTTCGCATCTTCACCCGTTACTATGTTAATAAACCCCTGAACCTTTTCTTTTGTTTTATCAATAACAGAGCGAATTAAAGGAACATTATAATAATCTTTATCTCCGCCTGTATATTCCCCATTTACCTTTTTTCCAAATTTAAAAGTGTCAATTAAGTCCTGATTTTTTACCTTAACTCTTTTTGAACCGTTTAAATGAGCCTCCATATAGTGCAGGCACTTTTTCATATTTTTATCTGAAACAATTCTTTCACCCTTATCAGTATAAAAATATACATGGTAACCTGCTCCAAAACATGCAGGGTTAGAATTGACAGTTGTATTCATTAGTTTTGAACCTCATCGTGACCTGAACCCCAGCGGTGATCGATGGCAGCACCTTTTTCTGATACATTCAGACTTGCCTTAAACCAGTGGTAACCCAATGTTGCAAGTCCAACAACACCTGCTGCTATTTTACCCTTCGTAGATAACAATTTTACAGCAGCCTTTGCTCCTTCTTCTACAACTTGAGGTTTCTTAACTGCTTTAATACCATTATAAAGAGCATCCGCACCTAACACACCGATTGCACCGACTGCACCGTATGCCAGTCCTTTTGCAGTTGCTATGGTATATTCAACAGATGCTATACCAAATTTTTTGACCCCTGCTATCATATTTTTAAAACTTTGGATTAAAGATCTTTTCTTCTTTTTAGGTTGTGGTGCGACCTCTTCCTGCTTTGGCGGTTCTGTCGGCTGAACTGATGCTTGAGAAATTTCAACCTTATCAGGAACTTGTTCTGTCGGCTTTACAACTACCTGCGGTTTTTCATGTTTTGAACGAAAAGCCTCTAATGATGCATAATTGTTGGTTAATTCCACATTGTTATTTACTACCATGGTTACACCTATTAATTTATTCTACACACTTAATATAACGCAAAAAAAGGTCGATATTTGCTAAATAATTAACAAAATTTTACAATACTTATAAGTTATTTATTTAACATGATACAATAAAGTTAAATAAGATTTTAATTAAGGAGAACTCATGAATACAGTTTTAGTTGTAGGACGTTCTGGCAGAGATACAGAACCGCCAAAATATTACGAATCAGGCAGATCAAGAGCAACATTTTCTCTTGCCGTTAACAGATGGGACAGCAGAACATCTTCCGAAATAACAGACTGGTTTAATTTTGAAGCATGGGACAAACAGGCTGAATGGGCAAGTAAGTACATAAAAAAAGGTACTCTCGTTTCTGTTGAGGGAAGAATAAGAACAACAAACTGGACTGACCAGACAGGAACAAACAGACAATCATACATTATCACCGCTTCAAACATTAGATTTGTTGGCTCAAAGAAAGATAGCGCAAATGATAATTTCTAATCTTGTAGGGATAATAGCAGACGACCTTACAGGTGCTAACGACACAGCACTGCAATTTGAAAAACAAAATGCAAAAACAAAGATTTTGCTGGATTACAACATCCCTCCCGAAAGTGACTCAAAAACGGAGGTATGGGCTATCTCGACAGAATCAAGGAATGTTTCTCCACAAGAAGCAAAATCTCGTATGCTTACAACAATAGAGAACCTCAACAAAAACCTTAACCTTGAATATTTTTACAAAAAAATTGATTCAACCATAAGAGGTAATATTGCGATTGAAACACTAACAATGGTAGAGGCACTGGAATACGATGCCGCAATTATCATTCCTGCTTTTCCGTCAGAAAAAAGAATAACAATCGGAGGCTATCACCTTACAGGAGGGATTCCTATCGGACGTTCAGAAATGGCAAGAGATCCTCATTCCCCGATAACAGAATCTCATGTACCAACTCTTTTTGAATCAGAACTTGGCGAGGACAAAAAAAATCTTGTTGGCTCTATCGGGCTTAAAACTATTATGAATGGGGCTGGTCCTATTCTAATGAAAATCAATGAACTTATAAAAGACGGTAAAAAACTTATTGTTGCAGACTCCGCCTGCCTTACAGATATTGAACAGGTTGTACTTGCTATAAACAAATCTAATTACAAAATTCTTCCCGCAGGCACTGCTGCCACAGGAAATATTTTGGCAAAATTATGGCTTCCCGAACAGGAAAAGGAAAAAGAACCTGTTGTTATTCAAAAGTTACCAAGACTGATTATTTCAGGCAGTGCTACCCAAATAAATGCAAATCAAATCGAACAACTTGAAAAAAGTTATGATTACGATATTTGCTCTTTTCCGCTTTCTGCAGAAAGAATTATAAAAGGAATTGATGAAGAGTTTTTTCAAAAAATTCTTTCAAAACTACAAAATGGTGAAACAGTACTCGTTCACTCTTCTAAATTGCTTGATAACTTTGACGGTTTTTCTGATGAATCACTGAAAGATGAACTCACCAGAGCAAAATTCGCAAGCAAAATTACAGATTTTCTGGCAGAATTAACTAAACGCATTACAGAACAGCAACAGGTTATCCTGATAACACTTGGCGGAGAAACCTCATACAAATGTTGCCACGCAATATCTTCAAAAGAACTTACAATGAAAGATGAGGTCGCACCTGCAATAGCACTATGCGTTGACTATAAAAATCAATGGATAATAACAAAATCAGGTAACCTCGGAAACCCACGTACACTTATCGAAATCTTAAACTATATAGACAGGCATGAGCAAGTATAAAAACAAAATCGCAATTACAACAGGTGACATAAACGGAATAGGCTTGGAAATAACGGTAAAAGCCCTTAATAATCTTGATATCCCTGACGATAAAATTGTACTAATCACAAATAAAACAATTTTAGAAACATATCCAAAACTTAAACATAACTACGAAATTATTGATATTGAATACAACAAAAGTGTTGAATACGGCAAATTAACAAAAGAATCAGGAGAATTTTCCTTTAGATGTCTAAAAAAAGCATGCGAGATAAGACCAAAAGCGATAGTAACCGCTCCCGTATCAAAAGAGGCACTTCATCTGGCAGGGCATAAATTTAACGGTCAGACAGAGGTTTTAGAACACTACCTTGCTCATGACGGACAAAAAGCAGAGATGCTTTTCATATCAAGGGGGTTTAATGTTCTTTTGCTCACAAGACACTGTGCACTCAAAGATATTAAACTGACAAAAGAACTTATTATAGAAAAAGTCGAAAGATTAGCGGTATTTTTCCGGAAACATTTTAACATAAAAGAACCGAACTTTGCTTTATGCTCACTAAACCCACACGCAGGCGAGGGCGGAATATTAGGAACAGAAGAAATTGAAATAATAAAACCTGCAGTTGAAGAATTAAGAAAAAATGGGATAAGAATAACCGACCCGCTCCCATCCGATACTCTTTTTATAAAAGCGGGTGAAAACTATAATAAAGGAATTAACGCACCTTATGATTGCTATATTGCAACTTATCATGACCAAGGGCTAATTCCTATAAAAACTATCGCAGGAGCAAAAACTGTCAACACAACAATAGGACTGGATATAATAAGAACCTCCCCATCTCATGGGACAGCCTTTGATATTGCAGGAAAAAATCTTGCTGA
>CAMHDG010000097.1 GCA_946183815.1 uncultured bacterium
GTCACTTAATCACTTTTGTAAATATCGGCTCACTACGTTCGCCTCTAAACAATAATTTACCAAATAAAAAACCACTTTAATAAGTGGCGTGTGTGAAAAATTATAGGGAAAATTATAGGGAAAATTGCGGATTGCGAGCAGAGGGTTAAAGGCTTTGCCGTACCCGTTTTCTGCGAGCAACCAAGCGTATTTTTGAATCTTACTTTTAGATGTCATTCCGAACTACTTAAATTTTTCGTGTCACCCTGAACTTATTCAGGGGCTCGTTAAGTATTTTTCAAGATGCTGAAAAAAATTCAGCATGACATCTTTTATTAAGGGTGGGTAATATATTTACCCCTGCCCCTATGAGAACAACTTGAATGTTCTTTCAACGTTATCTTTTGAAACTGTCTTTAAGGTTTCCATCTCTTGTTTGATAGCGTTACGTTCTGTATCTAAAGCAGCGAGGTCTGTATCATACTTTCTGTCTTTTAAGTCGATACGTTTCATATCTGCTTCATATTTTGCTTCTGCCTTTTTAAGTTCTATTTCATCTGTTACTTCTTGCAAACCTGTGTTTGTTGAGATGCTTGTTTCAGCATCTGAAAATTTGTTGATGTCAGAACCGATACCGGAGAAATCGTATGTACCTGATGCTGTTCTGTTCCCAACAACGATAGTAACATCACCTGAATTAATCAGGTTTTGTAACAATGTTTTGAAATTAGCACCTGACAATGCAGACGTAATATCAAGTTGACTACCGCGTTCATCTTTATAAATTTGTTTGCATGCTGCAACTAACTTATCTTGTGTATCACAGATTGTACAATTTCCTGTGCCATCTGTTCCATTTGTTCCATGAACAACAAGTGCATAACCTGCATTCAAGAAATCTGCGTAACTTGCGATATCAACATAAGTCAAAGACCCGTCAGCGTTGATTGTTTTCTTTTGGATTTTGGTTTTATCCAAAGCATCCAAGTAATCTTCATAAACTCTTCTTGACTCGTTAGCCATTTGGAGTTTCATTGCTTCAAGTCTTGCAGCCTTGTATTCTATTTGGTGCATTCTTGCTGTCAAATTAAGTAATCTTGCTTGTGATGATGATAAACCCATATCCGTATTCCTTTATTCTTATAGAATGTCCATTTAACATTCTTATCCTTGTCATGCATGACGGCACACATTTTTAAAACTTTAACGATTTTAAGCATGAGTTTACATTTCTTTACAAACAATGTATTTTTAAAGGTTGTACTTTTTTATAAAAAACGGATAAATACAGGTAATAAACAGCCCCATTACAAGATACTGAATCCACATGCCTGACAGAGCAAATATAACATTTTCAGACATAAACGGTTCAAAGATACCTGATATTGATTTCAGTGCATACAAAATAACTATTCCTGAAAGCACTCTCGAAACCTTTTTAGAAAAACTGCCTAACACCTCAAAGTCAACAAATCGTTTTTCTAAAAACCAACCAATAACAGCACCAATCACAAACCCTGATCTTACAAATACCTCATGTTTCATTTGAGTTGGATAATATAAAACTTTACCAAAAAGATAATGTATCGGGTAATTTTTGAAAACAACATACAGAACAGCCAGTGTCATAAGCGATAAAAAGAAAAATATCGCATATTTCTCTCTTTTCTCATCAACATCAATCCATTTAATCAATTTGTATATTATAAACAATACTAATGAGGATAAAACAAAAGAAACAACAACATCCTGCGGAGTGTGAACCCCAACATAGTTACGTGAAAACATAACACAGATAAGTATAAATAAACAAATATATCTTACCCATTTATTCTGCCAGAAGAACACTGAAAGACCACCCCAAACAGTTGTAGCACCCGCAGTATGACCGCTCGGGAAAGAGTATCCGGTTGCGGCAGGAATCGCCTGCGCAAGAGGATGAACTCTTGAATCAAGTATCCATGGTCTATATATACATGCTGCCGTTTTTGCAAACATGTTAAAAATAAAACCTAACATATATGACCATAAGACAAACTGACCTGCCTTTTTATTTATTGCCCAATATACAGCGCATATAACCATAACAGGAATAGACACCTCGCCAAAGGTCGTTATAAACAAGAAAAATTTATCAAAAACATGATGTGATAAATCTCTAAAATTTTGTAATAACAACAGATAATCTATCTGCCAGCCAAGCCATGCACCATAATTCATAATTTCATACCCCCAAAATATTTATAATGATTAATACTACCGCAAAGAAATCGCATAGTAAATAGCAAAAACTAACCCAGCATTGCAAGAACCGTTTTTGAGCAAAGCCCGATTACGTTTTCAAGACTACCGTCAACCCTCTTCACAAACCCGTCAGGGAGTTCCTGTATCCCGTATGCCCCTGCTTTATCGAACGGTTTATAATTATCTATATAATAATTAATCTGCTCATCAGTCAGGTTTTCAAACTCAACGGTTGTTGTCACTGCCTCAATTTTAGTAACATCATCGTACTTATCAATAACACAAATTCCTGTGACAACATGATGTTCTACCCCACTCAATGATTTAAGCATCTTAAATGCGTCTTCTCTGTCATGAGGCTTTGTTAATATCTCATTATTCAGTACAACAACAGTATCCGCCCCAATTATAACAGCCTTTTCATCTAACTCGTTTGCTACATCAAGAGCCTTATTATATGCAAGTTTTTCTATCTTCTCAGGGGTAAAATCGTGGTTATCCAAAACTTCTTCATAATTAGACGGATGAATTTCAAACTCTAACCCTGCCCTCTTTAAAATCTCTCTTCTTCTCGGTGAACCCGATGCAAGTACAATCTTTTTCATATTCATATTTTAGCACGAATAAATTATTATTCGGAGGATATTGTCTTTAAATAATAATTTACCAATTTAAAATTTGTACTTGACCGAAAATTTTGTTTAATATACAATAATTTTGCTTTGAAAAATAAATATCGGGATGTGGCGCAGTTTGGTAGCGCACTTCGCTTGGGACGAAGGGGTCGCACGTTCGAATCGTGTCATCCCGACCATTTAAAAAGAGCCTAAAAGGCTCTTTTTTACTGCAAAATTTCGCAATATAGTAAATGTATAAAATATCAGTTATACTGAACAATATCTGCTCTGTAACCAGTTAACTGCATTTTCTACACATTTTGAAAACGATTTTTTATTCGCCAACTCAAACAACGTAAACAAATTATCAACTTTATCTTTCAAATATATTAATTTATCTTTCTTATCAAATTCCCCAACATAAAAACGAACTCTGCCATCTTTTAACCCCCGCTTATCCGACAAAGAACACACGCATGCACATAAATTCAGATTTTCTCCTTCCTTTATCAAATACATTGTTTTCGCATCAGTCTGACCTAATTTGTTCTGGTAATATTTTGGTGTTATTCCGTACTTTAATCTCATAACCTCTACTACACAATGTATAAAACTCTGCCATAAACAATGAATAGTTTCCGTATAACCGACCGAATCTTTATATCTCCTCTGTAATTCTGTGACCTCAACACTTTTAGATGGTCTGTACTTTTCTAAATCAATAATTTGAGCCATATTGTTTACCTCTTGTTCAACTACTACACCAAAATTATAAATCATTAGTATGTCATTTTTGGACATACTAAAAAAACGGGGCTGATAAAAATATCAACCCCGCCTTTATATTTTAATATTTACTATCTATTCATTACCCTTATCCTGCGGTATTCTCATTGCATAGAACGAGCGGACAACGAACACTAACGCAATAAACAGGAATACAAATCCTGCTATTTTTGCGTGTTCTCTGAACGCAGGTGCAATAGCAATTTCCATTGCCAATAGACCAAACAAGGTTGTGAACTTGATAATAGGGTTCATAGCAACTGAGGATGTATCCTTAAACGGATCACCGACAGTATCACCAACAACAGTTGCTTCATGCAAAGGTGTTCCTTTTTCTGCCATATCCACCTCTACAATCTTTTTCGCATTATCCCAGCATCCGCCTGCGTTAGCCATAAATACTGCTTGGAATAGACCAAATACAGCAATAGCAATAAGATAACTAACGAAGAATGATACAGGAATAGCACTTGCCCCCTCCGGTGCTGATAAACACGCAAGAGCCAATGCAAACGAGAACAATGCAACAAAGATATTTACCATACCTTTTTGTGCATATTGAGTACAAATCTTAACAACCTCTTTTGAGTTAGAAAGGTTAGCAGATTTATCATCCCCGTCACCTAATTTGATATGGTGTTTGATATACTCAACTGCTCTGTATGCCCCTGTTGTAACAGCCTGCATAGATGCCCCGGAGAACCAGTAAATTACCGCACCACCTGCAATAAAGCCAAGTAGTGTGTATGGATTTAACAAGTTCAATATCTGTTCAGGTTGTATTCCCAGTACGTTTTGGATAACCAAAATTAATGAGAAAATCATAGTAGTAGCACCAACAACCGCTGTACCAATTAACACAGGTTTTGAGGTTGCTTTAAAGGTGTTACCTGCACCATCGTTTTCTTCCAAGTATCTTTTTGCGTTTTCAAAATCAGGAGTAAATGAATATTTATCCTCGATTTGTTTTGCAACATCAGGGATTTCCTCAATCAATGATAATTCATAAACAGATTGAGCGTTATCAGTTACAGGTCCGTATGAGTCAACTGCGATAGTTACAGGCCCCATTCCCAAGAACCCAAATGCAACAAGTCCAAACGCAAATACTGACGGATAAATCATCACATCAGCAGGGATATGTGTACTTGCAACATAAGCCATAGCCATTAACAATACAACTATTGCACCAATCCAGAAACCTGAGAAATTCCCTGAAACTATACCTGAAAGGATAGTCAAAGATGCCCCGCCTTCTTTTGATGCAGTAACAACTTCGTTTGTATGTTTTGCTTTTGGAGATGTGAATAATTTTGTTGCCTCCGGAATCAGCGCAGCACCTAACGTACCGCAAGAAATAATTATAGAAAGCACCAGCCATAAATTGTTGCCTAAATCAGCCAATAGATAGTGGCTTACACCAAATGTCATAGCGATTGACAGGATAGATGTTATCCATACAAGATTAGTCAAAGGTGCTTCAAAATCAAATTTTGCAGTCTTTGCAGCATACAATTTTGTAACACCGCCATTTATCCAATAAGCGACAACTGATGTAACAATCATCAAAAATCTCATAACAAAAATCCATGTTAATAATTGAACCTGATGTTCAGCCCCTGCAACTGCAAGAAGAATAAAACTAACAAGAGCAACACCTGTTACACCGTAAGTTTCAAACCCGTCAGCAGTAGGTCCGATAGAATCACCTGCGTTGTCCCCTGTGCAGTCCGCAATAACCCCAGGGTTACGAGGATCATCCTCTTTAATCCCAAACTGAATCTTCATCAAGTCTGAACCAATATCGGCAATTTTTGTAAATATACCACCTGCAACACGAAGAGCAGACGCACCTAAACTTTCACCGATAGCAAAGCCAATAAAGCAAGCACCGGCGATATTACCGGGAACAAATAACAAGATGATTAACATCATGATAAGTTCAACAGAAACAAGTAATACCCCAATACTCATACCTGCTTTTAACGGTATGTTCAAAATGTTTAAAGGGTTACCTTTCAGTGCAGTAAATGATGTTCTTGAGTTTGCAAGTGTATTCATTCTGATACCAAACCATGCAACCGAGTAAGAACCTAAAATACCAATAACTGACCAGCCGAGGATAATCAATACGTTTGTAAGATTCATTTCTTCCAAGAACCCAAAATAGAATGCAATACAAAGCCCGATTAAAGCCTCTAAAACCAATAAAAACTTGCCTTGTTGAACAAGATAAGTTTTACAGGTTTCAAAAATTGTGTTACCAACATTCGCCATTGCTTCGTGGACTTCGATTTTTTTAACTTTTAAAAATTCGATAAATCCGAAAATGACCCCAATCACTGAAACAATTAAACCAATAATTAATAAGTTATAACTGTCAAGTGATGTTGCCTTAATATTCGGAACAACCAAGTCCGCTTCGCTTGCAAATGTAGGAATTGAACAAGTCAATAATGCGAATAATGAAAGCATCATTGATAATAATGTCTTTTTCATAAAGTCCCTCCTACTTATACATAACTTATAAACACGTACAATTATTGTAAATATTATATAAAATTTTTTTATGCGTTGCAATAGGGTATATGGGGTAAATTATTGTTTATCTGCGAAGCAGATATATCTCTCCTTGGAGAGAGAG
>CAMHDG010000098.1 GCA_946183815.1 uncultured bacterium
CTCTCTCCAAGGAGAGATATATCTGCTTCGCAGATAAACAATAATTTACCCCCTCAACCCGGAGATAAATCGGCTAAATCTGTCCATGGCAAGTTTTAAATTATGAATAGAATATGCATAGGATATTCTCAAAAAACCTTCCCCGCTGTCGCCGAAGGCTGTCCCCGGAACTGCTGCCACACGTTCTTCCTGCAATAATCTCGTTGCAAATTCTTCACTTGTCATTCCAAACTCTTTTATACAAGGGAAAACATAAAATGCCCCATAAGGCTCAAAACAAGGCAAACCCATATCCTCAAAAGATTTCATTAAAAATCTTCTTCTCTGATTGTAAGATTCACGCATCATTTTAACATCTTCTTCACCATTTTTTAGAGCCTCGATTGCCGCATACTGACTTATCGTTGGGGCACACATTATAGTGTATTGGTGAATTTTTGTCATTTGTTTTATTATATCTTTTGGGGCACAAGCATAACCCAGCCTCCAACCGGTCATTGCAAACGCTTTTGAGAACCCATTGATAAGAATAGTTCTTCCCTTCATCCCCTCTATTTCAACAATAGAATGGTGTTTGCCCTTATATGTTAACTCTGAATATATTTCATCAGACATAACTAAAATGTCTTTTTCTATTACAACTTTGGCAATTTCTTTTAAATCTGCCTCCTCCATAATCGCACCAGTAGGATTATTAGGGAAAGGTAAAACCAAAATCTTTGTTTTATCTGTAATAGCCTTTCTTAATTCGTCAGCAGTCAGTCTAAACTTATTTTCTGCTTTCAAATTGATTATAACAGGAGTTGCACCTGCTAAAACAGCGCAAGGTTCGTAAGAAACATATGATGGCTGCGGAATAATAACCTCATCTCCGTCATTTATCAAGGCTCTTAACCCTATATCTATCGCCTCTGAACCGCCAACGGTTACTAACACCTCATTCATAGGGTCATATTTTACCCCTATTTTGCGGTTTAAATAGTTGCAAATCTCTGTTCTTAAATCTTTTAAACCGGAATTTGAGGTATAAAAGGTTCTACCCTTTTCAAAAGCATATATCCCCTCATCTCTTATATGCCAAGGAGTTTCAAAATCGGGTTCACCGACCCCAAGTGAAATAACATCTTCCATCTCGGATACCAAGTCAAAAAACTTTCTTATCCCTGATGGTTTTATATTAACTATTTTGTCAGAGAGTATCTTTCTCATGGGGTTATTACCTCTCTCTCATCAACCTTTTTCTTTTCTATTATAGTACCATGATCCTTATACTTTTTAAGTATAAAATGTGTTGCCGTACTCAAGACACTGTCTAATGTTGAAAGTTTATCAGAAACAAAACCTGCAATTTCTTTCAAAGACTTTTCTTCCAACGTAACCAGCAAATCAAACCCGCCTGATATTAAATATACTGATTTAACCTCAGGATAGTTGTATATTCTTTCTGCAATCCTGTCAAACCCTTGTCCTCTCTGGAGAGTAACTCTCACTTCAATAAGAGCGGTGACTTTTTCAACAGAAGTTTTCTCCCAATCGACAAGTGTATGATATCCACAAATAACATTTTCTCTTTCTAATGCCTCTAACTCATTTGCTATTTCTATTTCTTCAACACCCAAACGAGTTGCCAATTCTTTAATATCAATCCTGCTATTTTTTTCAATAATAGACAGTAATTCTTCCCTCATATACTCTCCTTCTCGTTCATTAATGTATATTATAAATATAACCTATTTTAAATAGCCTTCTCTGATTTTAGCGACCATAAGTCGTCTGTGCATACGAGCCAAATCCCAGTATGCATCTTGTTGAACCCATAGCCCGCTTAAATAATGAGCATCTGCAATATTGTGAGCATGGATTGCTTCATAAGCGGCAATATCCGCTAAATCATACGCTTTTTCAGCCATTTTGTGATCATCAAGTGCTGTTTCGTATTTGAAATATGATGTTCCGTAAAATCTTTTTATTGCCTCGTCTTCTTTTTTACGAAGATAGCGTTCTCTCCAATCGGCAAAAATTCTGAATAAACTCCTTTTTTGAACTTCTTTTTGATATCTTTCACGCTCTTTTAAATAACGCTCTGTTCTCGCCTCTTTTTCCGCTTTTGCAGTCTGTGCATATTCCTCACGCAAACCTTCGAGATTTTTACTCATTTCTTCAATCTTGGCTTTTTGTTCTGCTATCTGTTTTTCTATTGAATCTGAAACGGCATGTTTGTTATAGGTATCAAGTTTGACCTCTTCATTCCCCTTTTTTTGTTCAGCCTTTTTGTCCTCTTTTACCTCTTTTGTTTTGAGTTTTTCGGCATTTAATCTTTGTATCTCAAGTAATTCTTTTGGAGTCTGACCGTTTGAAATTTTGTCTATTTCCATACCCATAACTACACCTTCTTTTTTTTACTTAATAGTATAAGTAAGCAGTACTTTTTAATTTGTTACTTTAACAATAAGTGTTTAATATAAATTAACATACCACATTTTTTGAAATAATAAAACCCCCAAAATATAATAAAAAAAAGGAAACGAAAATTCCGTTTCCTTTTTTATATATTTAATATCTGATATTAAACATTAGCAGTAACTGCTTCGTCTAAAGCATCAACGCCAGGCAATACTTTACCTTCAATAAATTCAAGAGAAGCACCACCACCTGTTGAAACATGGGTAAAATCATCAGCAGTGAAGAATTTTTTAGCAGCACTAACTGAATCACCGCCACCGATTACAGATGTCGCACCTGATTTAGTTGCATCAACAATTGCCTGAAGAACTGCCTTTGTTCCTTCTGCAAATTTAGGGTTTTCAAAAGCACCAACAGGACCGTTCATCAAAATTGTTTTTGAAGATTTTAATACATCAGCGAACGCTTTTCTTGATTCTTCACCTGCATCAACACCTTCAAAACCGTCAGGGATTTCATCAATCTTAACGAACTTGTTTGTTCCGTTGCCAGAGAAATCATCCGTAACCAAAACATCAGTTGCCATAACAAGTTTAACGCCTTTTTCTTGTGCTTTCTTTTGGATAGCAAGTGCAGTATCGATTTGGTCATCTTCGCAAATTGAAGTACCGATTTTACCGCCGTTAGCCTTAACAAAAGTATAAGCCATACCGCCACCGATTATCATGTTATCAACTTTGTCTAACAAGTTTTCCAAAACACCGATTTTAGAAGAAACTTTAGCACCACCAACAACAGCGGTAAATGGTCTTGTTGGGTTATCAAGTGCCTGTGATAAACATCTCAATTCTTTTTCCATCAACAAACCTGATACTGCAGGTGATAATAATTTAGCAACTTTTGCAGTTGATGTATGTTTTCTGTGAGCAGCACCAAATGCATCGTTTACATAAAAATCACCTAATTTAGCGAGTTCTTCAGCAAATGTCATGTCGTCATCTTTTGCTTCTTCTGCTTTATAGTATCTGATATTTTCTAATAGTGCTACCTGACCGTCTTTAAGGTTTGCTAATTCTTCTGCAGCACCTTCTCCAATAGGTTTTGAAACGAATAAAACATCTTCACCCAAAACTTTTGACATGTGTTTTGCAACAGGTTCAAGTGAAAATTCAGGGTTCCATTCCCCTTTTGGTCTGCCAAGGTGAGCCATAAGGATAATTTTTGCACCCTTTTCTTGTAAATATCTGATTGTAGGGATGATAGCCTGTATTCTTGTATCATCTGTTACGTTTTTGTCTGCATCTAAAGGTACGTTTACGTCAACTCTGACTAACGCTCTTTTCCCTTGAACATTTCCTAAATCTTTAACTGATTTTTTCATTTTTTTTGTCCCTTTCTTAATAAACTTAAGCATGATGATTATATATTAAACATGATTTTTTTGCGATAAATTATTGTTTAGCGGTTTCACCGCTAAACAATAATTTACCAAAACCCCAAAATTGATGTATAATAAAGTAATGGATTATACAAATAAAAGTTTTTTAGAAAGACGTCCTCAGAGGTTGTGTAAAATGTGCGGAAAGTGTTGCAGAGTTGCAACTGCTTCTGTGGGGTATGAGGAATTACTTAAACTTTCAAACGAGGGTGATACGAGCGCTAAAGAATTTTTAGATACTTTTGAACCGTATCCGTCACTGGAAGATGCGCTAAACGCAGACGAAGCAACTGTAAAAAATATACCTGATTGGGAAAACAGAACATTTTATCATTGCAAACACATTAAACCTGACAGTAATCTGTGTCCTAAATATGAAGAACGCTTTGATGTATGCAGGACTTTTCCTACATCCCCATGGGCAGTAACGCCTCCGGGATGTGGTTTTGAGGGTTGGCTTTTTCTGGAGAGAGAAATGCATAAAAAACGTATCCGCCAACTGAAAGAAGAAAAAATATATTATCAGGCAAAACTCAAAACAAACATTACCAACAAAGAAAAAGGACTTTACGAAAAACTTATTAAACAAATTGATGCAAGAATTAACCTTTATGATAAGTATGGGTCTAAAGACTGGTAAATGATAATCTTTTCTCTTACCCTTTAGCCATCTCACGCAATTTTTTGAGTTGGTCACGTATTTCTGCCGCTCGCTCAAAATCGAGTAATTTGGCTGATTTATGCATATCCTTTTCAAGTTTATCAATAAGTTTTGGCAGACTCTTTCTGTCGATTCCCATATCAACCATTTCTTCTGCAACTATATCCTCAAGATTTCGATAACTTTCAACAAGTGAAAGAAGATTATTTTCAATAGGTTTTTTTATGGTTTGAGGGATAATCCCGTATTTTTTGTTATGCTCCATTTGGATTTCTCTGCGGCGGTTAGTTTCGTCAATAGCCCTTTGCATCGAATCTGTTATTTTGTCTGCGTACATAATAACTTCCCCGCAAGAGTTACGGGCGGCACGACCTATTGTTTGTATCAAACTTGTATCTGACCTCAAAAAACCTTCCTTATCCGCATCCATAATTGCAACAAGTGAAACCTCCGGAATATCCAACCCTTCTCTTAACAGGTTTACACCTATCAGCACATCAAATTCCCCAAGTCTTAAATCTCTCAATATTTCTACACGCTCTATTGATTTTATATCACTATGCAGGTATCTGACTTTTATTCCCTCTTGTAAAAAATAGTCGCATAAATCTTCTGCCATACGCTTAGTAAGAGTAGTTATTAAAACTCTTTCGTTCTTTTTAACCCGTTCTTCTATTTCTTTTTCGAGGTCAGGAATTTGTGTATCAATAGGTCTTATGCTGATTTTAGGATCAACAAGCCCTGTTGGTCTTATGATTTGTTCAACAATTTGTTCTGATGTGTTTATCTCAAAATCGGCAGGAGTTGCTGATATATATATTTTTTGTCCGACTTTATCAAAAAACTCGTTTTCTTTTAGTGGTCTGTTATCTTTTGCACATGGCAGTCTAAAACCGTAGTTTACAAGTGTATCTTTTCTTGACTGGTCGCCATGGTACATCCCTTTTAACTGCGGTATTGTAACATGAGATTCGTCAATAACGGTTAGAAAATCCCCCCTAAAATAATCAAGTAAAGTGGCGGGAGCGCTCCCTGCGGGTCTGCGTTCTATTATCCTTGAATAGTTTTCTATTCCTGAGCAATAACCCATTTCTTTTATCATCTCAATATCATATTTAACCCTTTGCTCAAGTCTTTGAGCCTCTAAAATTTTGTTTTCATCATAGAGTTCTGTCAGTCGGTTTTGTAACTCCTGACGGATAAGTTTTATAGTTTCTTCTTCGTTTTCATCATACGAAAGGTAATGCACTGCAGGATAAATAACAATTTTATCCGGTGTTTCAACAATTTCACCGGATACAGGGTCAATCTTTACAAATTTTTCTATCTCATCACCAAACATCATAATTCTGGTTACGATTTTTTCATAAGCGGGCATAAGTTCTATAACATCACCCCTTACCCTAAAAGTTGAGTGTTCAAGGTTAACATCATTTCTTTTGTATTGAACACTTACTAAATGTTTTAACAGTTCATCTCTGTCTATTTCGTCACCGACATTTAGTTCTAATGAGCCTCTGAAATAGTTTTCAGGCAACCCTAAACCGTAAATACAACTTACGGAGGCAACAATAATTACATCATTTCTTTCATAAAGACTTCTTGTTGTATTGTGTCTTAATCTGTCAATCTCTTCATTTATACTCGCTGATTTTTCTATGTAGGTATCTGTTCTTGGGATATATGCTTCAGGCTGATAGTAATCATAATAACTGATAAAGTATTCAACCGCATTATCAGGAAAAAGTTCTTTAAACTCATTATA
>CAMHDG010000099.1 GCA_946183815.1 uncultured bacterium
CTGCAGAGGTTGCACTCATTGTATCTACAAGAGAGCCTTCGCCAACATTTATTGTTACAGGTGTTTTACTGTCAGAGGTGAGGTTTACCTTGGATACATTTATACCACCCGTACCCTTAACGGTTTCAGCCGTTACCTTGTCACTTTCTCCGTTTTTTAAGTCCATATCTATCGCAAAATTGGATATAGCACTGTTTTCAACTGATAAAGATTTAAGTTTAACAGTCCCAATTTTATTATTTGCAATATTGAGTGTTGAATTATTACCAAGAACATACGATGCAGCACTCAAACTGTTTTCGTTTGCAACATTTGTTGTGCTATTGCTGTCAGTTATGAATTTAATATTACTGCCATCTGTTATTTTGAGTTTTTCACCTAAAGTTGCATCACCTTTAATAGTTATCGTACCTTTTCCTGCGATTTCGTCATCTATGGTAATTGTATGGAGATCTTTATCTATTGTGTTAAGAATAAGTCCTGCATCGTTTAAGTAAATTGCATTAGATTTCTTGTTTGCAGTGTTTCCTCTGAAGAGTACATCACTTTCTCTTGATACAACTTCTACAACCGAATTTTTATCAATATAAATCGCACCACCTGCTTCGGTTGCGGTATTATTTACAAATTGGACATCATTAAAGATAACATTTTTTGTATCTTTTGCAACATAGACAGCCCCGCCTTTTTTTGCAGAGTTTCCGTCAAAGCCTGAACCTGAATTTGTTATTTCTACTCTGTTACTTGTAGTGCTGATATATAAAGCCCCACCGTTTTCGGTTGCAGTATTATTTTTAAAGAAATTATTTGTAAGCGATGCGTTACTGTGAGTGCCTAAATATATTGCCCCGCCTGAGCCGCCTGTTGCTTTATTGTTTTCAAATAAAGAGTTTTGAATATTAACCACTGCTTCGCTTGTTGTGTAAATAGCCCCGCCTGAGCCTTTTTGTACCTCGTTGCCGGTAAAGGTTGAAGCATCAATTTTGAGTGGTGCACCACTTGTGGTGTTTGGCGAATGATAAATAGCCCCACCGTTTGTTTTTGCCTTGTTTTCACTAAATTCTGACAGCGCAACTGTTAAACTTGCATAATTCCCTGTATAAACAGCCCCGCCCAGTTTCCCGCTGTTGTTTTTGAATTTTGACGCATAAATATAAGAGTCAACGATTTTATAGTCTTTTGTACTGTAATTTTTTATACTGTATATAGCCCCGCCGTTTCCGGTTGCACTATTATTCTCAAAAAGGGTGTTAATGACTATGGTTGAATGTTCGTTATAAATAGCACCACCATTTTCACTTGCAGTATTTCCTTTAAAGTGTACCCCGTTTAAGTAAATAGCGTTTACGTTAAAGATAGCCCCGCCGTATTTTGCAGAGTTTGTTTCAAATAAACTTGTCTGTAATTCTTCATTATATGTGTTGTTATCAATAGAAGTAACAGTTTCCCCTATTTGGAAAATGAAATTATTCAGCACTGCCCCGCCATATTTTGTTGCAGAGTTGTTTTTAAATTCTACTTTGTCAGCAAGTATAGTTCCCTGATAATTATAGATAGCCCCGCCACTTTCGGCACTGTTATTTTCAAATACTATTGGCGCATAAACAACAGGTTCTTCTGTTGTACTGTCGCCAGATTGGGTTTCTGTTTCTGTGTTGTTGTCTGTATCAGTGTTTTCGTCAGATGTAGTTTCGTTTTCACTGTTATTTGTATTATTGCCATCTGTTGTATTGTTGTCAGTTGTGGTTGAGTCGGTTTCTTCTGTTTCTGTTTTTTCATCAGTGTTTAACCGTATAGTTCCTGATGTTTCCGTAAATATAGCACCGCCGTTACTCTTGGCAGAGTTGTTTTTAAAAGTCGAACCTGTAATTTTTGCTTTGTTCGTTCTGTGGGTTACAACACCTTTATCATCGGTACTTTGGGTGTCTTGTATAAGTATAGCCCCACCTACCATGTTTGTAGTGTTGCCGTCAAAAGTTGAATTATTAACCGTTAGGTCTGTTCCTGATGTGAAGATTGCACCTGCATAAGTCAACCCGTTATTTTTTGAAAAATTAACATTATCAATAGTTATAACTGCGTTATAAGTCACTTTTCCCTCTTTATCCGAGGAATTGTTTGCAAACGAATATATCGCCCCTCCGACACTGCCTTGATTGTTTTTAAATTCCCCGCCTGTAATTGTTAGTTTTGAGGTGTTATATATAGCACCGCCATAAGCGGACACGTTTCCGTCAAATGTCGAATTTTCTGATTTTATTGTTCCCGTTGTATAAATTGCACCGCCAAAAGTTGCGTTGTTATTAGTAAATTCATCATTTTTTGAGTTAAATGTTCCTGATACATTGAGTAATGCGCCACCTTGATAGGCTATACTTGATAAATATTTGTTTGAGGTAGAATTTATAGTTCCGGGGATTTGATAAAACCCGTAAGAGCCGTAAGTGTTATATAAAGCCCCGCCCATTTGACCTATACTTTTATCAAATTTATTATTTTCAAGCGTTAAAGTACCGCCTTGGTTAAATATTGCACCACCTGCCGAGGATGCATATTTTTTAGTGTTATTAAAAGTTGAATTTTTGACTGTTGCATTTCCTGTGTTATAAATAGCACCCCCTGCTCCTGCTTTGTTTTTGTCAAAAGTAGCATTATCTACCGTAAGAGTGCCTGCCCCCATATTTGCAACAGCACCGCCATATTGTGCTTCATTTCCGGTAAAATCCGTATTTTCAATATCAAGGTAGCCCGCATTTAAGATAGCACCACCATATCCGTAGGAAATATTACCTGTAAAATTAGAATCTTTAACCGTTATATGATTTGGTTCAGGTTCGGGTTCAGGTTCGGTATCAGTAGTGCCTGAACCACTTTCATCATTTGTTCCCGTTGTATCGTTATTATTATCTGTTGTTTCTGTTTTCGGTTTTTCATAAGCCGTTACATATAACGCACCACCCATTGTTGATTTGTTCTTTTTAAAAGTAGTATTTTTTATGTTCACATCAGAGTTTCCGCTTACGTATAGTGCTCCGCCTTCACCTTGCACACTTTTGGTTGTTGTGGTTTTCTTTTTCTTGCCCTGTTGGGTTGTCGTTTTTTCTGTTATTATCGAATAAGCACTGTTTTTTTCAAAAGTTGAATTTTCTATATCAACCACAGAATTTTTATCAACATAAATAGCACCGCCATTTAAACCGACACTATTTGAGTTAAAATTAGAATTTGTTATTTTTGTATTACCCGTTGTTTCTGTTGATGCAGAGTCCGTTCCACCTGTCAGAGCAGAGCCTATGTAAACAGCCCCTCCGCTTCCGCTTGGAGTTGTTGTCACAACAGTTTTTGCAGGCTCTGTAACGACAACATTGCCGTCTTTGTCTTTTGTTGTTTTAGCGTCAACATTTTTCGTTTCGGTCGTTTCTTTATACGCTTTGTTTGATATAAAATCAGCATTTTTTATTTCGCCTGTTGCAGTGTTTGAAAGATAGATAGCACCGCCGTTATCGGTTACGGTGTTTTTGCTAAATTTTATTTGTGATACAACCGTTTTTTCTTTTTTCTTTTTTATTACCGTATATTCTTTATCATCAATCTTTAATTCACCTTCACTATAAATAGCCCCGCCATTCACTGCACTATTTGAAGTAAAAGTTGAACCTTCTATGACGGTTTTACTTTCTTTTGTTCCGTAAAAAACTCCTCCTGTGGCTGATTTGTTATTGTTAAAAGTGTCACGTTCGGAGTTAAATGTACCACTGTTATAAATAGTTCCGTTTGTACCTTCGTGATACATAATTGTTGATAACAGAGAATTTACGATGTTTGTATTATAGATAGCAGAACCGTTTGATGCCTTATTGGAATACTTATATTTTTTCTTTTTATCCCCAAAGGTTACGGTATTAAGATTTAACGTGCCTTTGTTGTAAATCGCACCGCCATCAGTCAATACATCTTCGGTATTTATAATATTTCCGTCATCATCTTTTGTGTCTGTTGTTTTGTATGCACTGTTTAAAAATAGTTTTGTTTTTTCAAGTGTAACAATTCCGTTTTCAGCGTTATAAATCGCTCCGCCTTCTTGTGCGTGGTTATTTTTTAAAGTTGAGGTATTATCGTTAACCGTTCCTTTGTGTACGTATATCGCCCCGCCTGATTTAGCGTAGTTTCCGTCAAAAGTTGATTTATTAAATTCGGCGGTATCCTCTGCATTGTATATCGCCCCGCCTTTTCCGTCTTTTGCGTAATTATCATTAAAAGTTGAGTTCTCAACATAGATTAATCCTTCGTTAACGATAGCCCCGCCCAGTGCATCTCTGTCCTCATCATCTTCGTTTACCTTTGTGTAGGCTGTATAGTTACCGTTAAATTTTGATTTGAGTATCTTGTTAATAGTACCTGCATTATAAATTGCCCCGCCCTCAACGGCAGTTCCCTTATTAAAGTTAGTTGAAGTTATATCGACAATAGTTCCTGCGTTATATATAGCACCGCCTTGAGTTGCACTTGAACCTGTATTGTATTCAAAAGCAGTCCATCTTATTGGTTCATAATATATTGGTCTTACGACTGATGTAGTTCCGTCTATCGTTACTTCGGTTGGATTTCTGTAGGTATAAAACGGAACAATAATGTAATTATTTTTTGGTTTTGGGGTGTATCCAAAAGTTGATTTTGAAATAGATAGTTGCCCTTTGTTGTAGATATCTCCACCTTGTTCTGCCTTATTGTTTGCAAATGTTGAAGATATAATATTTACTTTCCCGTTTTCGTCGTTATAAATAGCCCCGCCTGACGTTGCTTTGTTAGATGGAATAGTTCCCCATTCACCAAAGGTGTCGTTTTTAAAGGTTACATTTCCTGATTCAACATAAGCACCTGCTCCATCTGTTGCCTGATTAGAACTAAAAGAGGTCTTTTGAATAAGGATATTTTTATCTTCAGATGTTGCGTTATAAATGCCTCCGCCTTTTTCTGCTTTATTATAATAAAAAGTTGAACTTGTTATTGACAAGTATCCTTTGTTATATATCCCACCGCCGTATCCGCCGGCATTATCTTCATTTTTTTTAGCAACATTGTATCTGAAGGTTGTGCTATTTATAGTTGCGTTCCCTTCATTATATATCCCTGCACCATAAGTTGCTTCGTTTCCGAGAGGGTAAATATGAACCCATTTACTGCTGTCAAACCTCTTTATATCTTCTTCTGACCAGTTTCTGTTTCTGACATCTTTCCATTCCGGAACAATATAATATATAATTATCCAGTCATCACTGCCTAAATATCCGTCTATATTGTAAATAACATCAGAATTTGGCATAGTATTTTCAGCAGTAACTGTTGTTTCGGAATCCAGTTTTACACTTCCGTTATTCATAATGTGATAGCCTGAACTGACATCGGAATTACCCATAATGTAATAGATACCCTCGTTATGCTGTCCGCCAACAGTTGATTTTTGGATATTTAATATTCCGTTTTTGCTATTATAAATAGCCCCACCTTTATCGGTTGCAAGATTGTAGTATAAGTTAGAACCCTGATTAACATTTACCGTTCCGCTTTCGTTATAAATCGCCCCGCCATCCGTTGCCGATTTATTTTTTATAAAATTAGTGTCTGAAAGTGTTATATTTCCACCTTTATTCGTAATCGCATTGATAAAACTTGTAAAGGTCACGTTATTTGTATTAAAAATTTGTGGTTTGATATTTTCTTTTTCATCGTAATAAGTTCCGATAACTACACCATTCATGCGGAAAAGGTCTGTGTAAGAATTGGTTGTACCCTCAATCTTTTTCATCACAAGTGACTGGCATGGTTTAAAATATATTGACTCATAACTTGCTGAAGGTTTCCCTGTAATAGTTATTTTATTTGCTTTTTGAACATTAGTTGAATAGTTCCATTGTTCAAGAGCGGTTTCTAATTCTTCGCCCTCTAACCCTTTTAATAATACCTGACTTTCTCTAACAGTCCAGGAATAGTTCCCCGTCATATTCATAACTTTTTCTAAAGTTGAATAATATTGTGAAATCGGGTTAATATCGTTACTAAATACAGGCAATCCAAAAATAAGGAAAGCCAAAGCCAATATATATTTATTTTTCATACAATCCTCTGTAGTACTCTATTTCTCTAAATAAGTGCCTCTCGCACCCACTTATATTATAGTTCTTTTTTAATGAAAATACAACCGTAATCAAGGGGGTAAATTATTGTTTAGCGGGGGTAAATATATAAATCGTTAAAAGCCCCTC
>CAMHDG010000100.1 GCA_946183815.1 uncultured bacterium
GGCAGAGTGCCACTACGACATATTTTTACTATTTAATTTTCAATTTTTTTATATTCGGTGGCGTATACCTTACCTCTCACAAACAATACTTAATTGTTTGTTCGGCAGAGTGCCACTACGACATATTTTACGTGATGCGTATGCCTCCCCTCTCTCAAAACGATACTTAATCGTTTTGTTCGGCAGAGTGCCACTACGACATATTTTTACTATTTAATTTTCAATTTTTTTATATTTGGTGGCGTATCCCTCCCCTCTCTCAAAACGATACTTAATCGTTTTGTTCGGCAGAGTGCCTCTACGACATAAATTTATTATAAATCAAATATTATCTTTTAGCAATAATATCAAACCAAAAAACCGCCGGTTTTAATATTAGTCTAATATCGATAAACAATAATTTACCCCTTATCCCTCAATAAATTCTGATAAAATAATATTACTCAACAAAAAACCGTTAGTATCTTTATTATCAGATAATCTGTATCCTTTTTCCGTTTCTTCAACATGCCCGCTTAATAAATATTTATCCAGAGTATTTTTATATTTTTGATAAAAATCTATCCCAAAATCAGTGTTTATTTCTTTAACATTAATCCCTTCAAACAATCTAAATCCGAGAAAAATTCTTTCCTCCAGCATTTCCTGTTTTGTCAGGAATTTCCCAAACTCACGTTCAACAGGTGAGTCCATATATTCGTCAATATCAACAGTATTAGAATATCTTACCCCATCAACATAACCATGAGCAGACAGACCAAACCCATAGTATGAACCACATTTCCAATAATTTGTATTGTGTTTTGAATTATACCCTTTTTTAGAGTAATTACTTATCTCATAATGCTCAAACCCACTTGCACCGGTAACTTCACCTGCCATTACATACATATCCGCCTGAATATCATCACTTGGAATATTATCTGGCATGTGGTCATAAAAATAACAACCCTCTTCAATTTTTAACCCATACAAAGACAAATGCTTAATATCAAGTGAAACAATTTCTTCCAAATCATGCCTGAACCCCTCAACTGTCTGATTTGGAAGCCCGTAAATCAAATCAAGGCTGATATTTTCAAACCCTGAATTTTTAGTAATTTCTACCGCCTTATAAATCTCATCGGCACTATGCCGCCTGCCTATAAGTTTTAAAATATTATCATCAAAACTTTGAGCACCCATGCTTATACGGTTAACACCCGCCGTCTTTAACTCTTGCATATACTCGTGGTTGACATCATTGGGGTTGATTTCGACAGTAACTTCCGCACCGTCTTCTAAACAAAACTTGTTAATAATTTTTGAAAGTTCCTGCCCGCTCATAACCGATGGAGTTCCACCGCCTATATATAGTGTTTTTAGAGGGTCATTATTGTAATAATAATCAATTTCTTTCAGCAAAGAATAGAAATACCCGAGTTTTTTTTCTAAATCAGTTCCTGATACAAACGAGCAATATTTACACTTGCTTTTGCAAAAAGGGATATGGATATATGCACTTTTTACAGAAGTATCAGAGTGCATTATTTATGTCTTTCCTCATTCTTTGCGATTGCATCTATTAAATTGACCACATTAACTTTTTCAAAAGCATCACACGAGTTCCATATAACTGTCGGAAGAATATCCCCAGGTTTTCTGTTAGAGAATGGGAATTTACAGAACCCGTGTATTTGGTTTACCGTTCCGTCAATATTTGGTTCAAAATATTTGCAACATTGGCATAGCCTTAAAGTGTATCCGTAACTTTCCAGTTTTTGTGCGATTTCTCCTATTGCATCTATTGCACGCAAATGATTTTTGGTTTTATATTTTTTATTCTTGTTTATAAAAATAATTTTCGTAAACTTTTCTTCTGAAACAATTTCCAATTTACAAGGATAATATCTTTTTCCGTCATATACAAAAGCCTGAAGCGCTAATTTTTCTATATGTTTAATATCTTCACTCTTGAACAGACATTTTCTGATAAATCTTAACGGTGGGAAATTATAAACCACCTTACAAAAAGCATAGAATGGGTATAAAAACAGGTATAAATGTTCTTTTGAATGAATTTTAGAATGTAATAAACTTACGCAAAAAGCAATAAGAAATATAGCAATTTCTGCCCCGACTACATAATAATTCAATAAACATTTTACGCTAAACGCATAATTAAATACTAAATAATAACCTAAAATTACGGTTAGACAATTTGGATATATTAACGACCAAACTAATTCACTATATGAGAAATTATCAGGTTTTATTTTAAAAATATTCTCGAAGAATAGACTTAATCGTTTTGATAAAGACGGAGTTTCCATCTCATAAGTATTAACCCCTATATAAATTTTTGCATCAGGATTAAAACCGATTTTGACATCTATATCAGCAATAGAAAGTGAATACTTTAATTCATCATTACGGGTTTTTACATTGACTGAACCCATTTCATCAACTATATCTTTTTTCATAGCAAGTATGTCAGAGTTAACCAAATTGTTGAACCCTAACATATAACGAGATTTGAAGATAAAGTTATTTTTATATAAATTAAATGAATATTTTATATTATCTATTAAAGACAAATGCTCATTACAAATAAGAGAAGTAGCACCAGTAACCACATCTTCTTTCTGTAAGGAATTATTGATTTCGTCTAAAAAGTCACTGTTTACATAATATTTTGCATCTAAAAAAACGTATGCATCTAAATCACGAATAGATGAATATTTTTCGGTAATAATCGAAAAAGCCTGATCTTTTCCTATCGTATCAACATTTTTAACATTCATAACATTGATACCTAAATCACCCTGAAACATCTGCTCTGACCCGTCAGAACAATTATCAAGCACTAATTGAATAGTATAGTTGTTATGCGGATAAGTTTGATTTTTCAACTGCTTAATCAGATTTTCCACAGTTTCTTTATTGTTGTGAGCATAAACAACAACACATAAATTATTATACTTTTTAGCGTAATCGTTACGCACTTTTTTAGGCTTTTTTAAACCTGAAATTGCAAGTGCAGTAAAATAAACAGTGTAAACTGTTAAATACAAATAAATAAGGTAAATGATAAATTTCATAATACAAATCTCCAAAGCCATGTTATCTTAAAAAATGGCTTAAATCAACATGAACATTGATATCTCATCTATTTGGAGGAGAAAAACAGGGCAGATATTTTTTAGAAAATTATGAACTATTGTAATTTAAAGACAATAAGACAACAAAAAAAAGCGGATGGGGTACATCCGCCTTTTTAATGTGAATTATTTTAAATAAAACTGTGATTAAACTGTAGCCGGTTTCTTTTGAGCAGTTGCTCCGGGAATTGATTGCCAGTTAGCAGCCATAATCTTTTTGAAAGATTTAAGAGCAGTGTCTTCTAATTCACCCAATTCTTCTGCTTGCATAATTAATTCTCTTAACGGAAGCAGTGCTCTTTGGTCACGAAGAACACCTAACGCTGCAGCAGCGCCTGCTCTAACTAATTCATTTTCTTTTTCGTCTTTCATAACTTCAATCAAAGCAGGAACTGCTTTTACATCGTTCAATTTGCCTAATGAAGTTACTGCGTAAATTCTAACATTTACCCATTCGTCATATAACATGTTGATAATCTTATCAACTGCTTTTTTGTTTCCGATTTCACCTAACGCTCTTGTTGCATCACAACGAACATTAACTTTTTCGTGGTCTAATGAACCCATCAAAGCATCTGTTGCTACATCACCAATTTCGATTAAAGCATCTGTTGCTGTAATACAAACTTGTGGGTTTTCATCATTAAGAGCCTCTACTAACGGTTCAACTACAATCTTACCGCCCAGACGACCTAAAGCACGTGCTGCACGAACTCTTACATCAACGTTTCTGTCTTCTCTTAATGATTCAATTAAATATTCTGTTGCTTTTGAATCACCTAATTCACCAAGCGCTCTTGCTGCATATAAACGAACAGAACCATTTTTATCGTTTCTTAATACGTCAATCAATGGTTCAACGGCTGCTGAATCACCCATTTCGCCCAATACACGAGCCGCATTATATCTAACCTTTTCTGAACTGCTTGTTTTCAAATCGGCTAATAGTTCTTCAAAAGATTTTTTTACTTGTTTTTTCTTACCAATCACAGATATAGTCATTTAGTAACCTCCGACATACAATATTAAATAATTCACACTACTTCTATATAAAAACTTTTTGTTTATGATATTTGCCTTTTTCTTTGTTGATTATGTACTTTTGTTAAGTTCGTTTTCATATAGTTGTTAATTTCTCCTTGATAAATGTAATTTATACACTTATTCAGTAATAGTAATATACTATATTTTTTTAATTTTTGCCATACTCTTTTATATATTTGAACGGGTAATCTTAATTTTTGTTTATAATCGGGTTGAAAACACCGTCATAACTTGATTTTATATTTTACAATATTTTTGAATTTATTACTCACTGGGGATAGTAATAATAAATTCACTACCGACACCAACCTCACTTTTTACATCTATTTTCCCTTTGTGTTTATCTATGATTTTTGAGGATATTGCAAGTCCTAAGCCTGTTCCTATTCCTGCACCTTTTGTTGTATAACCTGCTTCAAATATTTTATTAGTATCTTTTATCCCTTTTCCGTTATCTTTGATTGATATAATAAGATTTTTATCTGCGTATTTTGTTGTAATAATTATTTCGCCTTCTTTTTCTATCGCCTGACAAGCGTTTACAAGTATATTCATAAACACCTGATTTAACATATTTGGATAACATTTAATAAGCGGAATGTCGCCATAGTGCTTGGTCACAGTAATTCCATGTTTTGTTTCATGCCTGATTAAATCAAGAGTTAAGTCAAGTTCTTTATTTATATCCGCCTCCTGAACCTCAGCCTCATCAAGACGGACAAACTTTTTCAATGATATTACAAGTTGGTTTATACGCTGGATTGCAACCTTATCCGTTGAATTTATATCATTAAATATTTGGGATAATTTTTCATCCTCAATTTTTTTTATCAATTTTGAAAATATCTCATTATTAGATTTTATAGCAGCGACAGGGGTATTAATTTCGTGTGCAACACCTGCTATAAGTTGACCCAGTGATGCCATTTTTTCTGAATTTATCAACTGCAGTTGGGTATCGTTAAGTTCTTTCACTGTCTTTTTAAGTTCTTCCACTGTTTCGAGGTTCTTTTTATACAATTTTGCGTGAACAATAGCGGTTGCTAGTTGGGAAGAGATATTCTCTAAAATATCCATTTCTTCGTTCAACTCACGCTTCTGACGTGAAACAAGAACAACTACGCCTAAAAGTTCTTTCATATAATATATAGGAATAACAATTCTCTGGGCAGACTCTTTAAAAGGCTTTGCTGACATATACTCTTTTAAACAATGGATATGAGATATCTCTTTATTCCCTATTTTCCGCATTACCAAAGAATCAAACATAATAGGCATGCCTGTTTCTTCTTCATCTAACGTATAGGCTATTTTAAAAATATTATGATTAATATTATATTCTGCAAAATATGCTCTGAAAGTTCTTTTATAGTCGGCAAAATGATTGAAGCAATATCAATAGACTCATTCATAATATTGGAAACCTTATTAATAAGCCCCATTTTAAGTGCCTGCGACTGCGCTTTTTTCTTAATTGATTCTAAACTCCGTATATCCTCATCAAGCATTCGACATTTTGTATTAAGTTTATTTTTTTCTTCAAACAGTTGTTGATACTTAACCTCCGGAGTTTTATCAACAAAGAAGATTATCGTGTATTTACCGTCATATTTACCTCTCCCACGTTTTAGTGCGGTAATATCGTAATATTTATAATCTGTTCTGTCCTGATAACTAACGTGGGTAACAAAACTCTCTTTTGAACGTATTGCCTGAACAATAGGGGAATGGGTTTCCCAATCACTTGCATCAATAAGACAAATCTCACAGTTTAGTTTATGAGAGAATTTTTTTAGTGTTGTAAAATCAGGAAAAGCACGTTTAAAAGCGTTGTTGCAATATTTAACCTCTAAATCAGTGTTATCTACAACTAAAACAGGATTACTAAACTTGTTAAAAAACTCAAACTTTTCCAAATTTTTCTTCTCCTCACTTGTATATTATAAAGGCAAAATGGGAAATGGGCTAGGGGGAAATTGTTGTTTATCGGCGAAGCCGATTTATCTCTCCTTGGAGAGAGAAAAATTACTTAATGAACTGCCTGCAGTGAATTTAGAAATTTGAGAGAGGGT
>CAMHDG010000101.1 GCA_946183815.1 uncultured bacterium
AACCCCCATTGTTAACAGGTATTTTGGCAGTTCTTTATAAAAATATTCTTTTTTTAGCGAAAACAAATTCCCTAAAAGTAATATTATTGCAATTTTGGTAAACTCTGACGGCTGAAATCGGAAAAAACCAAGATTAAGCCACCGTCTTGCACCATTTATCTCAACCCCTAACGGAGTAAATTTAACAATGAGTAAAAGAATAATTACCCCAACTGTAAAAGGAATTGCATATTTTTTTAATCTTTTATAATCAAATTTTGAAAACCACCACATTCCAATTCCGCCCAAAGTTATCCAGAATAAATGCTGAACAACATAATAAAACGGGAACATGTTTTTTGATATACACATCGGCAAACTTGCAGACATAACGGACATTATCCCGATTACAAGTAAAATACTTATAGTTATCAAAAGTTTTTTGTCGTATCCGACTTTTACAATTTTATATCCGTTTTTTATCTCTGTTTCATCCATTTTTTTCCCTTACTTTTTATCAGTTGGTATATTCAATAATGTTCCAATATCAGTTGCGAGTTTTCTAAACAACGGTGAGGCTATTGTTCCTCCATAATCAACCCCTGTTTTTGGAGAATCTATCACAACATAAATAGCAATTTTTGGTGAGTTTGAAGGAAAGTATCCAATGGCTGAGGCATATACCAAATTCCCGCCTTTCTTAAAATTTTTATTTGAAGTCCCTGTTTTTGCACAATTAGTGTATTTTTCTAAATTAAGCGGAGTTTTCCCGTTTGATATACTTTTAGCCAAAAGCCTTGTGACAGATTTTGCGGTTTCTTCAGAGATAACTCTGCGTTTTGTCACGTGTTGTTCAAGTTCTTCAGGTGAATACCTTATAACGTGCGGAGTTATCCATACACCGTTATTTGCTATTGCTGAAATTGCACTAATCATTTGTATCGCCGTAACAGATGCCCCATAGCCAAAACCCATACTTGCGTGCCTTGACCTGTACCAAATTTGTGGTTTTGGCAAAAGCCCAATGGATTCAGCAGTTAAATCTATTCCCGTTTTTTGTCCGAACCCAAATTCACGAAGTTTTGAATAATACGCATTTTTATCCATCATCAGTGCTATATTTGCACTACCAACATTACTTGAATGTTCAAATAAATAATCTAAACTTATCCATCCGGGGTAAGGATGTGTTTTTATATCGTTATTTTTAATCTCATCGTGTTTGCTTAATTTCATTTTTCCGGTGTCAAGCACTTTTGAATTTTCATTCAAAACTTTTAAATCCAGTGCTGATGCAACCGTAATTATCTTAAAAGTAGAACCCGGAGGGTAAACATCTGTTAATGACCAGTTCTTCATACTTTCGGCAGACGATTTCCAGTAACTGTTAGGATTAAAAGTCGGATATGACGCATAAGCCAATATCTCTCCGTTCGTAACGTCTGTAACTATTACAACTCCTCGTTCTGCTTTAGTGTCTTTAATTGTTTTTGCCAATTCTCTTTCGCAAATATATTGAACTGCTGAATCTATCGTAAGTACAATATCCTTACCTTTTTGTTTTGTTGTAATATCTTTTATATTTGTTTTTATGTCAAAAATAATATCGCCATTTGCCTTTCTCTGAACTTTAGAAACAGATTTCCCGCTTTCTAATTCATCATTTGCAATATTTTCTATCCCCATTGAGTTTTGGGAAAGATAACTGTAATATCCTACAATATGCGATGCTATATTCCCCTGTGGATAAAACCTTTGTTTAATTGTTCCGACACTAATCGCTCTGAACCTATGTTTTCTGACTTTTTCGGCAGAACTTCTGCTCACGTTCTTTTTAACAGTAATGATATTACGTTTTTTTGATTTCAATTTTTTGATTAATTCATTTTTATTCATTCCCAAATCTTCTGACAGTGCATCTGCCAGTATTTCAGGGGTATATTTTTTTGAATATAAATCAGGATGTGCATAGACCTCATAAGTAGTTTGGTCAGTGGCAAGCACTACCCCTTTTCTGTCTTTAATATCACCACGAAAAGTAATATTTTCAGTTGTTCTTATTGCAACACCACGTTGCTTATAATTATCAAAGTCAAATACCTGATTATAAAACAAATATCCGATTAATATCAAAAATGCTAAATTAATAAATAATTGAATAATTCTTGCTCGTTTTTTCATACCACATTTCACCTTTATTTTTTTGTATTGTACTATTTAACTCTGTCAGATTTGGACATATACGTGAAATTTTTCTTCAATTATTAAGTAATATAAACTTTTTTTCACAAATAGGTTTAATATTTAAGTGTTTTTGTTAATATATATGTGTTGTAAAATACAACTCACAAAATCAATGTAGGAATAAGATTGGGAATTATGGTATGAAGAGGTTTTTTAGTGGTTTATTGAGCGTTTTACTGCTCTTTATGTTTAGTGGTACAACTTTAGTATTTGCTGCTCCTGTGGCACAACCTGCTCAAACAGCACAGTTGCAAGCATCAAAAACAGCACCTATACGCTATTCGCCAAATGCTAAAACTATTGAATTAGCGTTTGTGTTTGATGGGCCGTCTGACAAGAACGCAGAAGTGTTACAGTTGTTTCAAAGAACTATTACACGTTCGTTAGCACCTGATTTTAGGGCATCGTTCCCTAAAGATTTAGTCTTTACGGGTGATTGGTCTGAAAAAGGGGCAAGAGCAGTCGCTGAAAAAGCGTATAATTCCAGAGCAAGAATGGTTATTTCTCTGGGATACCTTTCCAGTGACTATTACAATGAAAAGAAAAACAAAAATAAATTTGTTATGACAATCGATCAATACGGTATCAGAGATTTTGGGGCTAAAACTTTTAACCCTATCGCCCAAAATGTTATTGATTTGATTACGTTTAAAAAACTTGTTCCGAATATGCATAAAACAGCAATTCTTATGAACGAGAATTATTACAGAATGAAAAGTAACTGGCATGACAGCATCGCAAGAAAACTTAAAGAAAAACAATGTGATATTGATTTTGTAGTTATTCCTGTTAACAGTAACGTAAAAGCATCATTATCTAAAATACCGAATGATGCCGATTCTGTATTTGTAACACCTTTGTTTAATATTTCCAAAGAGCAGAGAAAAGAGGTTTATCAATGCATAAATAGCAAAAAATTGCCTTCTTTCTCAACTGTTGGGCAAGAAGATGTTGAATTAGGTGCTATGATTGGGACTTCTGCTGCCGATGTAGATAAAAAATTGGCAGAATCAACCTCTTTTAATATCTATGGGGTATTAAAAGGTAACGCAGTTAAGAATGAGAAAATTCCATTCTTTGACGATAAAGTTATTTTCTTTAATTCTGATACGGCGGATAGCGTTGGTTATGTCGCACCGTTAAGGTTGTTAAATAATTCTATTATTATTACTCATAAAGAACTGCCAAAATACGATTTGGGATTATTACTCGATACACTTGATGCAAGCAACTTGGATATGGCAAGAAAAAGATATCTTGTCAGTGCCGCAAGAAGATCCGTTGCAAGTGCCTATTTAAGATATTTGCCTACTGTCAGACTTGATTTAGGTTATCAAACTTATAACAGTTCGTATGCAAAATCTTATGCGGATATTCCAACCAGAGCGGGTGCGTTTACTTTTGCTATGGATCAGATTTTGTATTCTCCTGATTTAGTAACAAATATTATTGTTAAACATAAAAAATTAAAATTTGATAAGGCAGAAGAGGTATTAACAAAGGCAAATATGGAATACCAAACAGGTAATCTTTATATTGATACTCTTATGCTTGAAAACATGATTAAGGTACAACAAGAGTCTGTCCAAGAATCAAGAGAGAATTTAGCAATCGCCCGTGTAAGACAAAAAACCGGTAAATGCGGGTATGAAGAAGTCCTTCGCTGGGCGGGTGAGGTTTCTGAACAGGAAAAGAAATTATTGAGTATGCAGGCTGATTACAAAAATGCTAAAGTGCATATCAATAAACTCCTTTACAAAGATCAAAAAGTAGATTTTGCTTTTGTTCCGCTTACAGCGAAAGACCCTGCCTTCTTTACATCTGACTTAAACATTATTGACCACGTCAGAAACCCAAAAAGGTTAGAGTTTTTCACAGACCAACTTGTAAAACAGGTAATTTATTTATCACCTGAAACTACAAAGTTAAAGGCTGCAATAGGTATGAAAAAGGCTGAAATGTCTAATTATGCACAAAAATTTATCATGCCTAACGCAAAAATGTCTTTAGAATATACAACTCAATTCGACAGACATCTGCCTTATGAAAGTGCAGGACATAATCAAATGAAATATGTCGGAGCAGGTTATGGTTATGGTGCAGGTGCATCAGGTGCTACAGGTGCGGGTGCAGATGCAGGAACTGCTGCTCAATATGGGGCAGGGGGCTTTGCTCAAGGTCTTAATTCACCATATTTAGGACTTGATAAGCAGTCATTCCGTTTCTTTATCGGTGCTCAATGGAAACCGATAGAGGGGGGACACAAGATTGCTGAAATCGCTCGTTGTAAGTCTGAATTGAACGAATTAAACGCTTACCTCGAAGAAGTTAATACTGAAATCGAAATGCAAGTTCGTTCAGTTGTAAACAGAGCCATTGCAAAATACTTTATGATAGAAAAATCTTATAAGGCTATGTTTGCGGAAGCAGAAAACTATCAAATGGTTAAAGACAGATACCTTGTCGGTAAAGCAGATTTGACACAGTTAACAGATGCTCAACATCTTTATTTTAAGGCTAAATTAGATGCTTTAAACTCTCAATACGAGTTCTTTAAAGAACTTATCTGGGTTCAAAGAGGTTTAATCTCTGTAAACTGGACTCACGCAAATAAAGAGGTTAAGGCTTGGATAAATAAAGTCCCTGTCTTGTTACCTGCTGAACCTGATTTTTCTTTATAATCAGTGTTGAATATTTAACTCAATCAGGATATTAGGAACTTTTCTTAATATCCTGATTTTTTGTTTTGATTTCGTATTATAATATATTTATGAAGAATACCAGATTGACACAACTGAATACTCACCGAGATGCTTGGGTAGAAATTAATCTTGATTCTGTCGCCCATAATGTAAGTGAGTTTAGGAAAAATATTCCCGCTGACAAAAAAATCTTGGGAATAGTCAAGGCTGACGCATACGGGCATGGTGCATCTATGGTTGCACCAATTATGCTTGCATCAGGTATTGATATGTTAGGAGTTGCATCTATTGATGAGGGGTTAGATTTAAGAAGGGAAAAAATCAGTTGTGATATATTGGTTGTCGGTGCAGTCCCTGTCTGGTCGTTTGAAATAGCAGCAGAAAATGACATCTCTATCTCTATTTTCTCTGATAAACATCTAGATGCCTGCAAACAAGCCTATGAAAGAACAGGCATAAAACCAAAAGTCCATATTAAACTCGATACAGGCATGAACAGAATTGGACTTGAACCTGATTACGCAGTTGAGTATATAAAAAAAGTGCAAAACTCTGATTTTGTTGATTTTAAAGGTATTTTTACTCACCTTGCAAACGCAGAATTGCCAAAAGAAACAAAAAAGCAGTTTGACTGTTGGAATAATATAGTTTCATCGATTAATACAGAGGGGCTGTTGTTGCATATTTTAAATACCGCAGGTTCAATGACTTATGATGTAAAATCTAATATGGTCAGAATGGGGATTGCAATATATGGGCTTTATCCTGATTTGGCTGACGACTTGAAATTTAAGCCTGACTTAAAACAGGTTATGGGGCTAAAAGGCAGAATTACAAATATCCACACTATGCATAAAGGTAGTGGTATTAGTTATGGTTACAGTTATATAGCAGATAAAGATATAACAGTTGCAACAGTTCCCGTTGGCTACGCTGACGGTGTTCCCAGAGCCTTGTCAAACAAGATTTTTGCAGAATTAAACGGTCAAAGAATTAAGCAAATCGGTAATATCACTATGGATCAGATGATGTTCGATATTACCGGTGTTGAGGCTAACGAGGGCGATATTATTACCCTTTTGAATGACAAAGATTTATCAATAGATAACTGGGCAAATATTTTAGGTACAATAAATTATGAACTAACCTGCCGTTTAAAAGTACGTTTACCAAGAGTTTATGTCAGAGGATAGGGGTATTTTAAGTTGAAAGTGGACAGTGGAAAGTGGAAAATTTACATTTATCTGTTAAGCCAGTAGAGTGCGATGTTTCGCACCAAAAATTCTGTTCTTTTTTCTATTGAAAACTATTATTGTC
>CAMHDG010000102.1 GCA_946183815.1 uncultured bacterium
AAACTTTCACCACCACTATTCCCGTATGATTCTAAAATGTCTTTTATTAAAAATATACAATATAAATTCTCCCGTATTAGATGAGAACAAACGACCTTACATTGAAAATAATGAAATAATGTTTAGTATAAGTCACTCTGAAAACCTGCTTGCAATTATGTTTGACAAGAAAAGGGCAGGAATAGATATTGAATACATAAGAGAACGAAACTATAAAGGTGTACTTAATTATTACGGACTGAATATCCAAGACGATATATCACAAGATGAATTTTTCCAGATATGGACAGTCTATGAGGCAGAATACAAGTCAAAACTAAATACAACACCTCTTACTTTTAAATACAGAAATTATATGTGTTCGTTATCCTGCGAGAGTAATACCCCTCTTAAAATATATGAGGTCACTATTCCGACCAATAAAATAATAAACAATGAACTTATGGACTTAATTGTTGTAAATAATAACAGTAAGAATGAAAACGCTGTTGTAATACAGGGAATAAGTATTCCATCTTCCGATTTTCTTTCTCCATCTGACATAAAGATAAAATAACCGATTGTTATAAGTAAAATATTAAAAACTATTTATAATATAATAAAAAAAAAAGGGTATATTTATGGATAAATTCATACAACAAGAGTTTAAAGCATTAATCAAAAATGGCTGGCTTACCCAAAAAGAAGCAGAAGTATTTGAAAGCAATCAGGACATTGCAGATTGCATAAGTTCCTGCACAAGTCCGTCTAAAGAAAATATATTCAGAGCATTAAAATCTCTTTCAATAAATGATGTTAAGGTTGTTATATTAGGAAAAGACCCTTATCCAAACCCAAAAGATGCACATGGGCTTGCTTTTTCCAGCGACAATCCGTCAACTCCCGATTCTTTAAAAAACATATTTAAGGCGATAGACAAAGCCTTTGGCTCTAACCTTTTTCATAAATCACAAAATAACCTTTCAAATTGGGTTAAAGAGGGTACTCTGCTTTTGAATACAGGGTTAACTTATTCAAAAGTTGAGGATAAATCTCTTGATAAAAAGTCGCTTAATCTCCTTCAGGCAAGAGTTCAGAACAAACACATGAAAATTTGGAAACCGTTTGTAAAACTCATAATAAAAAAGATTTTATCAATAACAGACAGACCCGTTGTTATGATGCTTTGGGGAAATGATGCTCATAACATAGTTTTTTCAAATATTTATGACAAAGAATTTAAGTTGAAAGCGCATACAAGAAATTGCATTATTATTCCAAATACAAAAATTATGCTTTTACAAACCTCTCACCCATCTCCGTTGTCGGTAAATCGTGGGGGTGATTTTCCCGACACCGCCCCAAAACACTTTTTAGAGTGTGATAAGCATTTAGGGAAAGATAAAATTAACTGGATAAATTTATAGTATAATCAAAGTTAAAGGAGTGTTTATAATGAAAAAAGTTATTATTTTAAATGGGAGTCCCAGAAAGAATTTTAATACGGCACAATTATTAAAAGAGGCTCAAAAAGGTGCGGAATCGGTTGGTGCAGAGGTTGAATATTTTAATTTGTACGATTATAAATTTACAGGTTGTAAGAGTTGTTTTGCCTGTCAGCGAAAAGGGAGTACAACTAATGGGGTTTGTGCTTTGCCTGATGATATAAAGCCTATTCTTGAAAAATGCATAAATTCAGATGCAATTATATTTGGAACACCTGTTTATTTTTCTTATCCGACAGGTGTGTTCAGAAGTTTTGTAGAAAGATTAATGTTTGCTAACCATACGTATATGGTTGATAAAGAAACAGGCGGTCTTAAAAGAGGGTTAAGCAAGGTTATCCCAACGGGTGTTATTTTTACCATGAATTGTCCGGAAGAACTTGCAAACAAAATTAATTATAACATTATTTTAGATGAAAATGTTAAGTCGTTAAATCATATTATGGGTTATGCGGAAGGGTTGTATTCTTATGATACAACGCAATTTTCTGATTTTTCAAAGTATAATTGTGATTTGTTTAGTCCTGACCATAAGCATCAGGTAAAAGAAACACAGTTCCCTGTTGATTTAAAAAATGCGTTTGAATTAGGTAAAAAACTTACCGAAATGGATATTTAGATTATGAAAAAGTGCAAAATAACAGTTCTTAAACGTAATTTTGATGAGGACTTGGCAAAAGAATACGGGGTTGAGGGGTTAACCCCTTGCCCTATGTTAAGGGAGGGACAAGTCTTTTATGCTGACTGGCAGTGTCCTGAAGGATTTTGCAATGAGGCATGGAAAGCAATATATCAGTATGTTTTTACCCTTGCGCATGGTGGTGCGACTGAAGAGTTGTTTTATTATGGGGATTGGATAAAACAACCGGGGGTTGCAATTTGTTCTTGTAATGATGGGTTAAGACCTGTTATATTTAAAATTGAGGCACTCAAAGATTCATAAATTATTTTGCTGATAGTTTTTCCTGAACGGCTTTTTGGGTGTCCTCAATGCTTCCGTTTTTCATCGTTTTTAAAATTTGTTTGTTGACTTCTTTTTCATTCTTTTTAGATGAATCCAGCCCTTTAAAATTCGGTAATTGTCTTAAGAGTTCGTCTTGTTTTCCGTTTCTTATTATCATTTCTTTAAAAAGATTTATTTCCTGCATGGTATCAAGTTTGTTGTTCCCTTTTAAGTCAGAACTTCCTCGTAGTGCCATTTGGGCATATCTTTTTATATCCCCGTGTAATTTGTTAATATCAATTTCGTAAGCCATAATAACCACCTTTCAAAATCATTTTAGTTGTTATCTATTACGGATAAATCTTCGGTTTTGAAAAGTTACAGTGGTTGTATATCGGTAAATTAGAGGATAGTTAATCTTCATAAACAGTATTTGAAAGAATAGCACACATTGTCCAGAATACTATTTGGAGTTGTGGTCTAAAAAATACTGTGTCAACAAGACCATGGAACATTGTTCCTAATATTGACAGTACAGGAATACAAACGATTATCATTTTTGTTATATCATTTGTTTTTAAAATAAATTTAATACCGTCAATAAGTAATGACACCAGAAACCCAACGAATAGTATTAATGCAAAAATTCCGCTTTCTACTGCCGTTTCAAGATAAATATTGTAGGCACTTAAAGCATCAAAGCCGGTTTTCATATATAAACCGTAAATCTCTCTGAAATTTTGGTTACCTTGACCTATTCCTACAACCCAGTTATCTTTAAACATTTGGAAAGAGGATTTATAGACATTAAATCTGAAAGAGTTAGAACTATCGTTTCTCATAGCAAATATTGATAAAACTCTGACCCTTAACGGTGTGACTGCACATATTGCAAGTGTGCCAAGCCCTGCAATAAGCGAGGATACCGTAATATATAATTTTTTATACTTTTCCCAAAAAACTTTCAGAGATATTAAAAAAGCACTTACTAAAATTATGAACAGTCCGATATAAGCCCCCCTGCAACCTGTTAAAAACAGAACTATACAAGACAGGAGCGATAACCCTCCAAAAATTCCTGACAAAATGTATTTTTTTTCGTTAAAGAAATACGCAAACAAACCCAATAGTGTTGGAATAGTCATAACAAAATACCCGCCTAATAAATTAGGGTTTAGTGGTAACAATGTTCCGTAAACTCTTGTGATAACCTCCTCCGGATTAAGGTTTGAAACATCTTGCCAGCCTGATATTTCATCTACTTTAGCAAAGTTTTGGCTTAAACCTATTAAAGATTCAAAACTTAAGCACCCCGCAATAGTTATTAAAATCGGTAAAATATGCGATTTATGATATTTAAGGTGGTGAACAACCGAGATATAAAAACTCAAATATATCAGAGTTTTCATAAAACCTTTTAGACTCAAATGAAACAGGGTTGAACCTGCAAGACTGACTAAAACAAGCATAAAATAACCCAGTAAAAAGAGTTCAAACTTTTCGCACTTAAACTCATCATCAGGGGTAAATAATACTCTTGCAACAGTGAACAACGATACACATATTGCAAAATATCCGATGATATCAGAGTTTAAAAATACAGACACAACAAATGTCAGTAAAATCAGTGGAAATATTATTTTATCCAAATTTTGAAGAATAAAACTATTTTCATATATTTTGTCCGTGTATTTGTGTATAAATTTGAGTACCTTATTTAGAAACATATAAACCTACTTTTCAACACTGTCTATAATGTTCAGATTAGAAACAGAACCTGTAAATTTATAGGTTTTCCCTTCTAATGTTATAGGTAACCCCATTTTAATTTTGTTTCCGCCAACGACAGCACCATCTTTTGTAACAAGTGCTTCATCACGTACCTTAACTATAATATCGTAGGTATCTAAAAATGCCGGGTCGTTTACTGCAATATAACCATTCTTTGTTGAAACGGCAGTCTTTTTAGGCACATATTTTACGTCAATAACTTCTAAATCGGTGTAAGGTACGTTTCTGATACTTATAAAGGTAGTATCGCCTGTTTTTACAGGGCATTCTTTTGCAGAGATGGTAACACTTCTCAAAAATACCTCAAATTCGATAGGTGATTTAGATTCTATTTGTTTTGAGGCAGTAGAACGCATCCCTTTTGCTGTTATTAGTCCAACACCTACTATGAGTATTAACCCTATTACAATAATTATATCCACAAATTTTTTATTCATTTTTTCTCCTCTAGTATTCCATAAGTTCAATATTTTCAAGTTTTTTTCTGTTTTGCTCAATAAAATTAACTAATTCGTTGATGGTCGTAGTAGCACAACCATATTGTTTAATAACAATTCCTGCGGCGATATTTCCTAAAATTGCCGAATAAACAGGTTCTGCTCCGCTTACTAACGCCAGAGAGTATAGAGCGGTTACGGTATCTCCTGCCCCTGTTACATCAAACACTTTTGATTTGTTAAATACGGGTACTCTTGTCATTTTACCTTCTTTTGTAATAAGTGCCATGCCTTCTTCACCGCAAGTTACCAAAACATAAGGAGCATCGGTATCCTGTATTAGTTTTTTACCTGCTTTATGTAAATCTTCTTTATTTTTTATAAAGAACCCTACGTGTTTTTGTGTATCGGGCAGATTTGGAGTCATTGAGGTAACTCCTTTATATCGTTGTAAATCTTTTTGTCCGTCAACAATTATTTTTTTATTTTCTTTTTTGCATAGTTCTATTGCCTTTGAGATAACTCTGTCAGTCAGAGTTCCGATATGATAGTCGGATAAAATTACTCCATCGTATAGTGGGATAGCCTTTTCTAATCTCTCTATAATTTTATCTTCAATCTCTTTAGATATTGGTTCAGAGGATTGTCTGTCTATTCTGACTATTTGTTGGGTAATAGATTGAAAACAAGAGCCTGATATTCTTGTTTTAGTGACGGTTGGTCGTGTTTTATCAACCACAAGATTAGAGCAATCAACACCGACACTTTCAAAAGCATCTTTCAGGTTGTTAGCCTGATAATCGTCACCTATAACTCCGACTACACCTATTTTGCCTCCGTTTATGGTTGCTACGTTATGTGCAGCGTTTGAGGCTGCTCCGAGTATCAGATTTGTATGCGAGTGGCGTAATATTAGCACAGGTGCTTCTCTTGAAATTCTTTCCGTATCTCCATAAACCATCTCATCAAGTGCTAAATCTCCAACTACTAAAATCTTCGCATTTGCTAACCCTTTTGCATAGTTCAGTAGTTTTTCAATATCTATTTTCATAAACTCTCCATTATCCCTAAACGTATTCTTCTTTCATTATAAAATAAACAAAAATATTGAGTAGCAATAAATTTTTTAGGATATAGAATATTGGCAGACAACTGTACGACTATCAGGATGATGTGAAATTTCGTGATTATTTTCCGTTTTGGGATAAATGTCAACGCTTAAATTTTCGTAAAATTGAGTTAGTAATTTTATCCGGATATGAGTCAGCGGGAACTTATTTTATACAATTTTGGCATACTTTTAAAAACTTATTTAAGTTTAATTGTAACGTAAGCCTTTGCCAAAAGACCTCTGTGTTCATTTTTGAACTCAATGGCTTTTACTTTTTCTGTTTTAGGTTCTTCGTGTTCAAACCCAGCCGGTTCATAGTTCATCAAATAACGCATAAATTCTTTGCTAAACATAATATAAATAACTCCTATACAACACTATATTTATATAAAGTATTTTGGTTTTGATTAATTGCTAAATTATTGTTTAGAGGGGGTAAATATATAAATCGTTAAAAGCCCCTCTCCTTT
>CAMHDG010000103.1 GCA_946183815.1 uncultured bacterium
AATTTGCAGATGTATAAACACTTGTTAATTTATTTTTGATTGATGTAACACTTGAATCGTGGTTTGTATTGTACTCGTCAATCGGAGTTTCATTGATAATACCTTGAGCAAGGTAAATATTTTCTGCGATAGCATCTGGAGATAAGGTTATTGTTGTTGTATTTGTTTGAGTTGCTTCTTTCTCAACAGAGCCAGTAAAACCTGCAGATTCAAAAGCAGTCATTGTTTTGTCACCACTCATCGTAACAGAGATGCTGCCATCAGAGTTAGCAGTGTAGTTGAAACCTGTTACAGATGATTGGAGATAATCTAAATAGTTCTTAACTGTAAGATTGCTAGGGTCCATTGAACCACCGTAACTTGTATCAACATCGTTAATAGAAAATTTCATATTAGAACCACTGCTAAATTCTTTCCAGTTTTGATACCAAGTACGTCCGCTATCATAAGCCCCTGAACTATTTAAATTATTGAATAGTGCGTCTGAAAGTTTTGTATTTAGGTTAAATGTTTGTGTACTGCCAAAAGTTGATGCTTGTCTTGCAGATGTGAAATAATCTGCAGTTATATCATCAAGATAGTTATCATCATTACTTAGGAAATATAACCATAATTTATTGTTTGTTGTTAATTTCCCTGTTGAATTATTAAATGTTGCATCAGCATTTTTATCAGCAAAATAAGTTAACATTTCTTTTAAAGTTGTTGTTGCAAGATAATCAGAACCATTTGAAATATTATTATCGTAATCGTAAATATCAGCACCAGAATATACAGGGCTTAAATTTGAACTTAATTGATATGCGCTTTCGTGATAGCAAATAGTTGAATCATGTTCGTGTGTTCCAGGATTTTCTCCAAAAGTAAATGAAGGGAATAATTGAGATAATGTTTTATTTAAGTCAGCGGTGTTGAATTGATAGTTTTGTCCGACAAACGGATTAAATGTTTGACCACCGTCTATAGTGTAACAAGTTGAAGTGACGTTAACAGGGCCATCTATTGAACTTACAGCAGTAGAAGATGCTGCAGGAGTTGTGCCTGTTGTAACTACTGTTCTTGGTGTTCCTTCTGATCTGTCAACAGGTGCTGCGAAAGTTCCGTTAAGAGTGTAGTTAGTAGTTGAAGAACTGTCGTGAGAAGCGGCAGGAGTGATGCCTACTGCTGTTATAGAGTATGTTGAAGGGTCAGTAACTGTTTCTGTATAAGGAGTTGAGATAACCTTGTTATTAACAGGGTTAACAGATGTAATGTTGCTGTAATCTGTTTCGGTTCTCATAATTTCTCTTTTGTGAGCACCATGAGATTCAAGATAATCGTCTAATTCACCTGCTTGTGGTGCTTCACCTTCTGTGATGCCGTATTCGTTAGCAAATTCTCTTGTAACGTAAACTTCGTTTGTGTCTGCGTTTTTGATTAAGAAAGACTTGTTTGATTTTAGACCTGTGTATCCGGGAACAGCACCATTTTCAAGTCTTGCTAATGTAGCATCAATAAAGGTTACACTGCCATCAGAGTTGATTGAACGGTATTGAACTTTTTTAGCATCAAGTGCTACAAGATAGTCTTCGTAAGCATGGCGAGAGTCATTGGCGAGTTGAAGTTTTTGTGCTTCAATTCGTTGAGCCTTGTACTCTATGTCATGCATCCTTGCGGTCAAGGTTAGCAATCTTGCTTGTGATGAAGACATACCCATTTGTGAGTTCTTTTCCTTTTCTTTTCCCTAGAGTTTGCCATAATTGGCGATTGTTATAACATCTATATCTACGTCATTAATAGACGTAAACTTTAACGTAAACGTCGATGTTGTTACAAACCTTAACAAAAAGACTAAAAACCAGTAATAACCAGCATTTATCCCGCTATTCACAATTCAAAATTCACTATTTATTTCGTTAAAATTCTACTCAAATCTATTCACTATTCACTACTCACTATTCACTAATTTTGTTACAAATCTTTACCAAAAATACCCCAAAATTACAAAAATTGTTACAGTTCTTAATATAAAAAGTTAACAAAAGTTAACAATAAGGGTGGGGGTAACTTTTATATTTCGTCTGTTCTATTTAAATCAATAATCGCAAGCGGAATGTATTTTAATAAATCAGATGCCAAAACAGAATACTCACTCAGCATTCCTGATGCAATTTCGCCTGCTCTGCCATGTAAATATACAGCAAGTTTTGCGGCTTCAAAATTATCCATCCCTTGTGCAGAAAGACCTGCAATCATACCTGTTAGAACATCTCCCGTACCTGCTTTTGCCAGTGCACTATTTCCTGTTTCGTTCACATAAATGTCTTTTTCTTTTGAACATACTACTGTGCTATGCATTTTTAAAACAGTCGTACAGCCATATTTGTCTGTTAATTCTTTTGCATACTGCATTGGCTTATTTAAAATATCATCAACGTCAGCCTTTAACAATCTTGATGCTTCTTTTGGGTGCGGAGTTATAATCAGGTTTTTAGGTAAATTAGGAATCTCTTTCATTTTTGCTAAAAGATTTAATCCGTCTGCATCAATAATAACGGTTGAGTCTATTTTGGAAAGTGTTTCAAGTATAGACTTGAATAAAATTGACACACTCAACTCTGTTGAAAGCCCGCAACCTATTGAAACCACATTAAAATCGTTAATTTTTTTCTTTATATCTTCCAGTTGAAGAAAAACGACATCAGGTGTGCGAAAAGCCACTGTATTAAGAACTTTTGGGGAACTTGCAAGTGCAACATATCCGCAGCCTGTTTTCAGTGCAGATACAGAGGATAAGTACGCCGCCCCTGTGTAGTATTCAGAACCGGCAATATTAAGCACTTTCCCAAATGTGCCTTTGTTTGAAAACTGTTTCCTTTCCGGTAATTTAAAGGTTATTTCCTTTTTCAATTTATTCCCCTCAAATTTTCTTCTTATATCCCGTTTTGTCGAATTGCCTCGTAAACGGTTATTGCAACAGAGTTAGAAAGATTAAGACTTCTCTGCCCTTTTATCATCGGAATTGTTACTGCCGTATCTCTTGTCACGTACTCTTGTGGAAGCCCTCTGGATTCCGGCCCGAATACAACAAAATCCCCTTCTTTATATTCAACATCAGTATATAATTTTTTGCTTTTTGTTGTCAAATAGTAAAAATTTGCCTGTGGAAATTTTTCTTGTAATTCTTCAAGAGAGTTAACCCTTTTAATATTAACGCTATCCCAGTAATCAAGTCCCGCTCTTTTTGTGTACTTATCAGTCAGTGCAAAACCTAATTTCCCAACGAGATACAAATCTGCACCGCAACAAGCGCATAGTCTTGCGATATTACCTGTGTTTTGCGGAATTTCAGGCTCATAAAGTGCAACATTTATTTTAGGCATTCTTATCCTCTACAACAGATTTTGCTTCAATTACAACAGGCAAACCTCTTACAACACAGAATACTATCGCAATAAGTGCGCACCAGTATCCAAATCTGTATAATGGACCTGAAAAGGCTTCAAGATATGGTATTTTAGATGCGATAATAATTACAAAGGCAACTACTTTTGCAACAGCATAAGTTATACGCATAAATTTTGAACCTGTTATCCATTTACATACAGGATTTGTCTGCATCCCAAACGGAGTTAACCCTTTTTCCATAGCCGCACTTCTAATGGTGTCGGTTACAAATCCTCTTGTCAGAGCAATTAAAGGAAACCATATCGGTAACCAGTCCATAACTGCAAACAGTACCCAAAAAGTGTTTTCTACAATTCTGTCACTCATAATATCAAGCAATGCACCGAATTTTGATTCTTCATGGAATTTTCTTGCAACATATCCGTCAACTCCATCAAGTGCAAAGGCAAGAATTGTTAGGATTAACGCCCAGATATATGCAGTTGAATTATCCTGAAAAGCCAAGATAAGATATACCCCGATAAACATTAGAAATACTCTGAATATAGTTATAAAATTCGCCATAATTTTCTCCTTATACTCCTTTTGCTCTTGAAAGTGCAAAACTTTTTTCGTTAAGTTTTGCCAAATCTCCACCGAGCATAACTTTCTCTGCTTCCTCAAGTATTTTCGTGACATCATAACCGTTTTCACCGTCAGAACGTGCGTGCTTTCCTTGTTCGCAACATCTTATAAAGTGTTGACATTCCAGTTTAAGCGGTTCGATTTCCAGATAATCAAGCGGAATATCTTGTGTTTTACCCGCAGCAAAATTATCATAAATCTTTAATTTATTTTCCTGAACCGTATCATCCAGAATTGCGGTTGCCTTTGTCCCTCTGACAAGTAATGTAACGTGCTTTTGAGGGGTAATCCAACTATCAGAGATATAACCCACAACTCCATCTTCAAATTCAATACAAATATGTGTTATATCCATAACAACATTTTTTTCTGTTGAACAACCAACCGCAGAAAGCACTTTAACAGGCTTTTTACCGGTAACATAAGATATCATGGAAACATCGTGTGGTGCTAAATCCCACATAACACTTCTATCATTTTTGAAGTAATTAACATTTAGTCTGTCACTTTGAGCATATACAACATCGCCTAACTCTCCCGCTTCAACAAGCATCTTTAATCTGTTTACTGCCGGATGATAAAGAAGCAAGTGACCAACCATAAGAACAAGCCCTTTTTTATTTGCAAGTTCCATAAGGTCTTTTGCCTCTTGTGCTACGGTTGAGATAGGTTTTTCAACATAAACATTTTTGCCTGCCTCAAGCATTGTTTTAACTATTTTGTAATGTGTGTGACTTGGAGTTACTACTGCAACAGAGGTAATTTCAGGATTGTTTATAATTTCTTGTAAATCACTAATTACATTTACCCCCGGATATAATGTTTTTATCTTTTCTCTCGTTTCAGCATCTAAATCACAAACTGTATCTAATACATTTAGATTAAAGAAATTACGGACAATATTCTTTCCCCACATTCCGTAACCAATAACTGCAATTCTTTGTTTTTTCTCTGTCATTCTTATTTTCCCTATTATTGTATTTCATTTATTTTAGAGTGATATTGTCAATCAGTCTGACATCATTCACTCTGCACGCAATCAGAACAAGAGTATTGTCATCTGCTGTTGTCTTGTCTTCTAAATTATCTTTATCAACAAATTCTAAATACTCCAAGTCGTGTGCTTCATTAAGGAATTGAAATGCTGTTTCTTTTAATGCAGAAATATCATTTACCCCCTTATTGTAACACGCTTTTATATTATTGAGAATTTTGTTAAGAGCAAGAGCATCTTCTTTCCCTTTTTCGTCAAGATACTTGTTCCTTGACGACAGGGCAAGCCCCGAGTCATCTCTTACAATAGGGCAACCTATTAGTTCTATTGGAATATTCAAATCATTAACCATTTTTCTTATTATTATAAGTTGTTGGGCATCTTTTTGTCCAAAGAAACCATAATCTGCCTGTGTTATATTAAACAACTTTAAAACAACGGTACAAACCCCGTCAAAATGACCAACTCTTGATTTTCCGCACAATTTATTTACATAGAAAAATGGCGGAACAACATAAGTCAGAGTGTCATTTGATAGCCTTTGACCTTCTCCGTACATTTCATCGGCAGATGGTGCAAAAATCAAGTCTGCTCCTAAGCCCTCGGCTAGTTTAACATCTGCTTCAAGAGTTCTTGGGTACTTATCAAAATCTTCTGACGGTCCAAATTGAATAGGATTAACAAACACAGAAACGATAACCCTGTCACATGTTTCAACAGCCTTTTTGATTAGAGAACCATGCCCGGCGTGTAATGCTCCCATCGTTGGAACTATTCCTATTTTTAGCCCTTCTTGTTTCCATTTTTTTACGTGTTCTTTTACTTCATTTATTTTATGTGTTAGCATTTTCGATTATCCCTAATTTTTCTGATTCTTCCTTATTTAAACTAAAAATTTCTGATTCTGAAGGGTAGTTTCCTTCCTTAACATCTTTACAATACTGCGTTATTGCATCAAGTATAGTATTTTTCAGGTTTGCATATTTTCGTACGAATTTTGGCTGGTAATCAGAGAATTTTCCCAGTAAGTCATCTGAAACAAGAACCTGCCCTGAACAATATCTGCCTGCACCAATACTAATTGTCGGAATATTAATATTCTCTGTAATATATTTAGCGCACTCTTCAGGCACCATTTCAAGAACAAGTGCAAAAGCACCTGCTTGTTCAAGTTTTTTAGCACTGTCCAATATATCTTTTGTTG
>CAMHDG010000104.1 GCA_946183815.1 uncultured bacterium
GCAAATTCCTATTCACTATTCACCATTCACTATTCACTAAAGGGCAACTTCGTTGTCCGCTAAACAATAATTTACTTTTCCGCAAAATTCCTATACAATTATTTTATGTTAAAAAAATATGAAAAGTTTTTAAAAGATTTTGATAAGAAAATTGATAAATATTTTAAGGAGCAGTCGGAACATTTATGTTGTAGGGAAGGTTGTTCGGGATGTTGTGAGGTTGGCGATTATCCCTTTACCCAATTAGAAATGATGTATCTTATGCAGGGGTTTAGAGGATTACCTCCGCTTGTTCAAGAACAGGTAAGAAATAACCTTTTGACAATAAAAAATAATAGAGTTTCAACCCATTTATTTTATAAGTGCCCGTTTTTACTCAATAACCGGTGTTGTGTTTATAGTTACCGTGGGATAACCTGCAGGACTTTCGGGCTTGCTTATCTGATGAGAAACGGAGTTGTAAAATTGCCGGAATGTGTAAACGAAGGGCTGTGTTACAGCAAAGTTTCAAAAGACGGGATTTTGACTGTTGAACCTGTGAAAGAAGATTTAGACTTGCCTGAAATTACAAACGGTAAATTAGCGAAGAAATATAAACTGGAATTTGGTCCAAGCAGGTCGTTAATAGATTGGTTTCCATAAAAAGTAGTTTTATTGTAAAATTATGATAGAAAGAGTTAGTTATGTACGATTACCAAAATGAACTTGATAAACTTAAAGAAACCGATTCTTACAGAAGAATACCGGAAATAACAGAAAAGAAAGAGGAGTACGTTATTTTCGATGGTAAAAAACTGCTTAATTTTTCGTCAAATGATTATTTGAATTTGAGTACAAATGAAGATTTGGCAAAAGAGTTTATAACCGAATTTGAGCAAAACCCTGAATTACAGTTCTCTTCGGCATCAGCAAGATTATTGAGTGGTACGGGAAGAATATATGGCGATTTAGAAAAATTACTTGCTGAACTTTTCGGCAAAGAATCTGCTCTTATATTCAATACAGGATATCAATGTAATCTTGGGGTTATCTCTACTCTTATGAGTAAGGGTGACGTTATATTTTCTGATAAATTAAATCATGCCAGCATAATTGACGGTATGAAGTTATCAGGTGCAGAGTTCCACAGATATAAACATTTAGACTATGAACATTTAGAAGAACTTTTAAAGAAATACAGAAACGACCACAAAAAAGCACTTATCATATCAGAATCAGTATTCAGTATGGATGGTGATGTTGCAGATATAGCAAAACTTGTTGAGTTAAAAAATAAATATGACACCTTACTTATGATAGATGATGCCCACGCTTTTTGCTCGGTTGATGACAACTGTGCAGGTATGTCGGAAGGGTTGGATGTTGATATAGTAACCGCAACTTTTGGGAAGGCTCTTGGCTCTTTTGGGGCAGTTGCTGTTTCAAGTAAAACCATCATCAACTTTCTTATAAACAAAGCAAGGTCATTTATTTTTTCAACCTCAATTCCTCCTATAAATATAGCGTGGACAAAATGGTTACTGACTAAAAAACGGGATTTTATTAATACCCAAAAGCATAAACTTGCCAGATTAACCATTGCTGTGCATAAGTATATGTCATCAACGGATATGAAAACTGTGTCAGAATCACAAATTATCCCTGTTGTGATAGGTGATGACACAAAAACTGTTGAGGTGGCAGAACAGTTAAGAAAACTCGGGTTCTTTGTCTTGCCTATCAGACCTCCAACTGTTCCGCCAAATACATCAAGATTAAGATTATCGCTTACTGCAAATATGGAATTTGAGAGTGTACGGACTTTATTAGATTACGTTAGAAATGAAATATAAATGGCTTCAAAAACAAAATAATGAAAAACTTATTGTCTTTTTCAACGGCTGGGGAATGGATGAAAATATTGTTTCGCACCTTGATTGCGGAGATTATGATGTTGTTGTTTTTTATGACTATAATTCTCTTGAAACGGATATCGATTTACCCTTGTATAAAGAAAAATATATTGTTGGTTGGTCAATGGGGGTGATGGTTTCCTGTTTAGAGGAAACTAAACAGATACGAGAAGGAGCAAAAAGTTATATTGCTGTTTGCGGGACTCCTTTGCCTGTAAATAATGATTATGGTATCCCTGAAAAGATATATAATATGACAATAAGAGGGTTTAATGAACTATCTTCAAAAAAATTTGTATCAAGAATGTTTACGGAAAAAACTATTCCTGAAACAGTTACAAAAAGAACATTAGACAGTCAAAAATCAGAACTTATACAGTTACTTAAATATCAGGTGAATGACGGTGTGAAATTTGATAAGGTTATAGTGGCAGAAAAAGATATAATAATTCCGACTAAAAATCAACTTAATTACTGGAGTAAGACTGATACTGATATTACGTTTATCCACTCGGGTCACTGTCCGTTTTTGTTGTATAATAAATGGGCGGAGTTAGTCGAAATATGCAAAAGAGTTTAATAAGACAACGGTTTTCAAGATGTTTAAAAACGTATGAGGAAAATGCGGTTGTTCAGAAGAAAATGGCAATAGAACTAGCAGAATTGTTAGAAAGAACAGATTACAAAAATGTTCTTGAACTTGGGTGCGGGACAGGTTTTTTGACCTCACAAATATACGGCAGGCTAAAGTTTGCTGATTATACTGCCGTTGATATTGTTGAGGAGTGTTCTGAATATATAAGTAAAATATCTGACGGGATAGAGTTTATTTGTAGTGATGTTGAGGACTTTTCAACTGATAAAAAATTTGATTTGATTGTTTCAAATGCATCTTTACAATGGGTTGAGAATTTATCTGATTACATAAAAAAAATAAGATTAAATCTGAATGATGGCGGGTGTTTTTTGTTTACATTATTTGGAAAAGATAATTTTAAAGAGATGTCTGATTTTGTGAGCCGACCATTAAAATATTATTCTGTTGAGGAATTAAAGAATATTTTTTCAGAGTTTAAAATTGAGAAAATTTATGACAAAAAAGAGGTTATGAAATTCAGTACTCCTATTGATGTTTTAAGGCATATAAAACTGACCGGGGTGAATGCTTTATCAAATAATCACTGGACAAAGAGAGATTTAATAAATTTTGAAAAAGCGTATCCTGTGAATGATTTTGGGAAAAGTACTTTGACATATCACCCCGTATATATAAAATTATCTGTATAAATAAATAGAAAATAACTGGGTTTATTGAACGATATTTTACCGTTTTCCTCTTGATATATTTGAGTTTTTTGTGTATGATAAGATTACGAAAATTATATGCATATAAATAGGAGAGAGTAATGTTCGAACGTTTTACAGAAAAGGCTATTAAAGTCATAATGCTTGCTCAAGAAGAAGCACGCAGACTCGGGCATAATTTCGTAGGCACAGAGCAGGTTTTGTTGGGCTTAATCGGTGAAGGCACAGGTGTAGCAGCAAAAACTTTAAAATCAATGGGTGTAAACCTTAAAGATGCTCGTGTGGAAGTTGAAAAGATTATTGGCCGAGGTTCAGGATTTGTAGCGGTAGAGATACCGTTTACCCCTAGAGCAAAAAGAGTATTAGAGTTGTCTTGGGATGAAGCAAGACAGTTAGGTCACAATTATATTGGTACAGAACACTTGTTGTTAGGTCTTATCCGTGAAGGCGAAGGTGTAGCAGCAAGAGTGTTGGAAAACCTTGGTGTTGACTTAAATAAAATAAGAACTAATGTTGTAAAGATGTTGGGTGAATCAAAATCTACGGCAACTGCAGGTGGTTCAAGCAGTAGTTCTTCATCATCTTCGTCAAGTTCTTCAAAGGTTAAGACCCCTAGTCTTGATGAGTATGGTACAGATTTGACACTTGCAGCATCTGAACAAAGATTAGACCCGGTAGTTGGTCGTGACAAAGAGATAGAAAGAGTTATTCAAATTCTTGCAAGAAGAACAAAAAATAACCCTGTATTGTTGGGTGAACCTGGTGTAGGTAAAACCGCAGTAGCAGAGGGTTTGGCAACAAGAATTGTGAATGGCGAAGTTCCTGATATTTTAGACGGCAAAAAAGTTATCCAGTTAGATATGGGGTTACTTATTGCAGGTACTAAATACAGAGGTGAGTTTGAAGAACGTTTAAAGAAGATTATGGACGAAATCAGACAATCAGGAAACGTAATTCTTGTAATCGATGAGATGCATACCCTTATCGGTGCAGGTGCTGCGGAAGGTGCGATTGATGCTGCTAATATCTTGAAACCCGCTCTTTCAAGAGGCGAAATTCAGGTTATAGGTGCAACTACTCTTGACGAATACAGAAAGTATATCGAAAAAGATTCTGCACTGGAAAGACGTTTCCAATCTGTTATTATTGACGAGCCGACAATAGATGAAACTATTGAAATCATAAGAGGACTTAAATTCAAATATGAAGAACACCATGGGCTTGTTATCTCGGATGAGGCAGTTATTGCGGCAACAAAACTTTCGTCAAAGTACGTAACCGACAGATTTTTACCTGATAAGGCCATTGATGTACTTGACGAGGCAAGTTCAAAGGTAAGACTAAAAGTTAGTTCGCTTTGTCCTGAAGGCAAAGAATTAGATAAACAGTTGAAAGAAATTGTTAAAGAAAAAACAGAAGCGATTAAAAATCAAGATTTTGAAAAGGCTTCTTCTTTGCGTGATGACGAAGAAAACATGAAGGATAAGATAAGAGAAGTAACGGAACAGTGGAAAAAGGATAACGAGGCAAATAAACCTGTTGTTACGGAAGAAGATGTTGCGGAAGTTATCTCTGTTATGACAGGTGTTCCTGTTACGAAACTGACAGAAGGTGAAAGCGAAAGATTGCTTCACCTTGAAGATACGTTGCATGCTCGTGTAATCGGTCAGTCTGATGCTGTTACTGCTATATCAAAGGCTATCAGACGTGCAAGAGTAGGCTTGAAAGCGCCAAACAGACCGATAGGTAGTTTTATCTTCTCCGGTCCTACCGGTGTTGGTAAAACAGAGTTAGCAAAAGCATTAGCAGAGGCTATGTTTGGCTCTGAAGATAATATGGTTCGTGTTGATATGTCTGAATTTATGGAAAAACATTCAACTGCAAAATTGATTGGTTCTCCTCCTGGGTATGTCGGCTATGATGACGGTGGTCACTTATCAGAAATTATCAGAAAGAAACCTTATTCAGTTATTCTTTTTGACGAAATCGAAAAGGCTCACCCTGATATCTTCAATATCATGTTACAAATTCTTGATGATGGCCGTTTGACTGATGCAAAAGGTCGCCATGTTAACTTTAAGAATACTGTTATCATTATGACATCAAATGTTGGTGCAAGTATGATAACAACTCAGGGTAAACTCGGTTTCACAACGGCTGAAAATGCTAATAAGGATAAGTACGAAAAACTTAAAGATACAGTTAATGAAGAATTGAAGAAGGCATTTAGACCTGAGTTCCTTAACCGTATTGACGACATTATCGTATTTAATCACTTACAAAAAGAAGAAATCAGACAAATCGTTGATTTGATGATGAAAGACTTGTTCAAGAGATTATCTGAAAGAGATCTTTCTATCGAGGTTACAGACGAAGTTAAAGATTTCTTGGCTAAAGACGGTTATTCTGAAGCATACGGTGCAAGACCATTAAGAAGATTAATCCAACGCAAGATTGAAGACCAACTTGCAGAGGAAATTCTTACTAATGCGTATGAACCGGGTGATGTTATTGTCTTAAAACTAAAAGATGAAAAAATTGTCTTTGAGAAAAAGTCAGGTAAGGCAAAATCAAAGAAGAGCAACCTGCAGAGGTTAGCGAAGTAAAATCAGAAGAATAATAAAAATTCTTGATATAAAAAGAGAGGCTGTTAGTAAATCAGCCTCTTTTTTTGTTGAGTTATTCAGGAAACGGGTGTATGGTAATTGGTTCTTATATCACTGCGTTGACATGTCAAGGCTGTTAAAATATAATTTTGTAAAGCGAGTAAATATGATTGAGATAAAAGCAAAACACTATATTGATACAATTATTTTTTCTGTTGACCTTATTATTAAAGGTTTAAAAAACGAATTAAAGCAAAAAATTGACAGCCTTAATATTGGAATAACAGGCGAACAGTTTGTTGTGTTAGATACAATATATTGCTATCCGAATATTTATCAGCAAAAACTTTCAGATTTGTTATCAAAAGATAAAT
>CAMHDG010000105.1 GCA_946183815.1 uncultured bacterium
ACATATATACTTGTTCCTCTTGCTGATAATGAATCCATACAGTCCACAAGAGCCATTGCAGATTCCGTAACCTCACCCATTTTTGAAGCATTTTCTTTTAAATATTTTTTTATATCATAAGAACGATATAATACATTCTTATGGTTTATATCCTTATCCATTATCTTACTTAATTTTCTATACGATATTTCTGTTCCGATAGACAAATTTACCGCATCGTATTTTATCCCTTTTTTCATATCCTCAAACAAAGGGTTAACAACATTTTTTTTCATACTGTCAATGTGTTCCATATCAGATTTGTTTATATTTCTTTTATAAACATTTGCATTTGGCAACCCTTGTTCGATAATTCCTGCAGTAACCTTACCATGCGGAATATCACCAAAACAGTCTTTATCAACCCTTACAATATTATTTTTAAATCCATCAATAACTAAAATATCTTTATGTTTAATTGTATCAGTGGCTTTTGCCACAATTCTGTTTCTCATAGGTTCAGTATGCACAGAGAATTGTTTTGGCAGATGCGGAGATAAGCACGCAACAGAACATGTAAATAAAGCAGAGGTAATATATTTGTTTAATTTCACACGAACTCCTTTTTACTATCTAAAACCCCTAAAATATATTTTTGACTTATAAGTTCAGAAAAAAAACATAACATTTACTTTTTCTTAACATTTTTTAATATGTCCTAAAGTTTTCTGAAAATTAGTCGTAAATATGATTGTAGCAAATTCTGTATGAATTATTTTGTGTAGAATTTAAAGAATATAGTATTAACGAACAAAGAAAATATATAAGTCAGAATACACATATAAAGAAAGGAACAGATTATGATTACAATGGCATCAGTAGCCCATGATTACGGGATAGATTTGAATGAATTACTCAAATTGAATCCAGGACATATTGCAAGTGAACCGTTCAATTCAATTAATGACATCAAAATGCCGGAATCGTGGTATAGAGAACACGGGTATAATATGACTGACCAACTTGTCAGAAGTGAACAACCTGCACCTCAACCAAAACCACAGCCTGCAAGAACACAAAACCAAAAAAGCGGAGGCTCCGGATCTTGGCTAAGTCAGGCATGGAACAGTGTCACAAGTACGGTTGGCGAATTTTTCTCTGATGTCGCAGATACGTTTAGAACAGAAACAAACCCATACACCGGCAAAAAAGAAGGCTTCTTTAGCAGACTTGGTAAAGAGTTCAGTAACGTAATGGGCGATTGGAAAAAACGTGAAGATCAAATTTACAACAATCACTAAAATAATTATTATATAAAACTATTGAAAAGACGATATATTTTAAATTATCGTCTTTTTTTGTTGTAAAAGTCTTGAAATAATCAGATTTTACAGGTTAATACTTAATACCTTATTTAATATCAGCATTCTTTTAATATTTACCCCTTTGTGATATCCTATATTTATAAATACAAAACGAGGGCAAATACAATGGAAACAACTAAAAATAAAATAAATATAAATGATCTGCCAACTGTTTATAACGCACAGGAAACAGAAGAAAGAATATATAAGTTTTGGGAAGAAGGTGAATATTTTAAGGCTGATGCACATTCAAAAAAGCCTCCATATTCGATAGTAATTCCGCCTCCAAACGTCACAGGGGTGTTACACATGGGACACGCTCTTGACGGAACATTACAGGATATATTAACACGTTATCACAGAATGAGCGGGTATGAAGCCCTCTGGATACCTGGGACAGACCACGCAGGTATTGCTACACAGGCTGTTGTCGAAAAACAATTAAGAAAAGAAAATCTTACCCGTCACGATTTAGGTCGTGAAAAATTCCTCGAACGTACCTGGGAATGGGCAAACGAACACAAATCCGCTATTCTTAACCAGTTCAAAAGATTAGGTGCATCTTTCGACCGCTCAAGAGAAAGGTTTACTTTCGATAAAGGCTGTTCTGATGCCGTTAAAGAGGTTTTTGTTACTCTTTATAACAAAGGTTTAATCTACAAAGGTGCTTATATTGTAAACTGGTGTCCTCGTTGTCAGTCTGCAATTTCTGATATCGAAACGGAATACAAAACAGAACAAGGACATCTTTGGGAGATTTCTTATCCGTTAAAGAATGAACCCGGGGCAATAATTGTAGCAACAACCAGACCGGAAACTATTTTTGGTGACGTTGCTATCGCTGTTCACCCTGATGATAAGAAATATTCGGAACTTATCGGAAAAACGGTTATTATTCCGCTTTCAGGCAGAGAAATTCCTATTATTGCAGATGAATATGTTGATAAATCATTTGGTACAGGGGCTGTTAAAATTACTCCTGCTCATGACCCTAACGATTATGAGGTCGGAAAACGTCACAACATGAGTCCTATTTGGGTTATTGACGAAGAAGGAAAAATGAAGGCTTGCTCTGAAGTTCCGCAAGAATTTCATAACCTCGACAGATATGAAGCAAGAGAAAAAATTGTTGGTATGCTTGAATACAATCATTTCTTATTACGTATAAAAGATCACGAACATAATGTAGGTAAATGTCAGCGTTGCGGTACAACTATTGAACCGTTACTTTCCGAGCAGTGGTTTGTTAAAATGAAACCGCTTGCCGAAGAGGCTATAAAAGCGGTAAAAGACGGCAGAATTAAATTCGTTCCTCAGCGTTGGGAAAAAGATTATTTAGGATGGATGGAAAATATTCGTGACTGGTGTATTTCCCGTCAATTATGGTGGGGACACCAAATTCCCGCTTATTACAACAAAGAAACAGGCGAGATGGTTGTAGCAAAGGAAAATCCTGATCCTGAAAAATACGTTCAGGATAGTGACTGCCTTGATACGTGGTTCTCATCAGGCTTATGGCCGTTCTCTACTATGGGATTTCCTAACAGCGAAACTGATGATTTCAAAAAATTCTATCCTACATCAGTGCTTGTTACAGGGTTTGATATTATCTTCTTCTGGGTAGCAAGAATGATTACGATGGGGCTGGAGTTTACGAAAAAAGCACCATTCCCTGTTGTGTATATCCACGGGCTTATCAGAGATGAAAAAGGTCAAAAAATGTCTAAATCAAAAGGGAATACAATCGACCCTGTTGAGATTATCAATAAATACGGTTGTGATGCCCTTCGTTTTACCATGACATCTCTTTGTACTTATGGCGGTCAGGATATCAAGGTATCTGATGACAAGTTTGAATACGGCAGAAACTTTGCTAACAAAATATGGAACGCATCAAGATTTGTATTGATGAATCTTGACGGGGTTGACGGCAAAGAGTTTGACAAAGATAAGTTAACTATTGCGGATAAGTGGATATTAGACAAACTTAATTCTACCGCTAAACTTGTTAATGAAAATATTAAAAACTACCGTATAGGTGAAACCGCTCACGTTCTATATGATTTCTTCTGGAATTCATATTGCGACTGGTATGTAGAGATTGCTAAAATTCAGTTACGTGACGAAAATATTAAATTGAATACTCAACGTGTATTGAGATACGTTCTTGATATGTCATTAAGAATGTTGCACCCTATTATGCCGCATATAACAGAAAGTATTTGGCAGTTGTTACCAAAGGCTGATAGTGAAGTGGTAAATGCTATTATAATCGCCGAATATCCTACATATAAAGAGGATTTATCCTTCCCTAAAGAAGCAAAAGAGATGGAACTTGTTTTTGATACTATTACATCGTTGAGAAATTTAAGACAAAGTTTCAATATCCCAACTTCCCGTGAGGTAAATGTTGAGATAAGAGCAGATAAAGATGAAAAAGAGATTTTCGAGGCTATTGAATCTTATGTTCACAGATTAGCAAAAGTTGACGCAATAACTTATGCAAACGAAAGTGATGCTCTTCCGCCTAAGTCAGCAACAGCAGTTGTATCAGCATCTAAACTCATTGTGCCTCTTGCTGATTTGATTAACTTGGATGAAGAAATTGCAAGACAAAACAAAAAAATGGGTAAATTGACGGCTGAAAAGAACTCTTTAGAGGGCAGAATGAAGAACGAAAAATTCGTAGCAAATGCACCTAAAGAGTTGATTGAACAAACAACTGCCCGTATCGCAGAACTCACCGAGCAGGAAAATATTATCAAAGATTTAATAAAATCACTGCAGGGGTAAAGGGGTAAAGGGGTAAATAATTATTGGTGCGTCAAACGACGCACCCTACTACTTTTCTTCCATAGCAGCACTCCAATTATTTACGAAGTTATATCATAATATTTACACATGTGCAATCAATTATTTACATAATTCACTTGGAAACTTGTTTATTTATTGATTTTTTTAAATAACGATAAAAAAATTATTTACAAAAATTTGAAAAATTATTTACATTTTGCCAAGGGTAAAATTCATTTATAATAAGAATTTTATAAAAAATATTGAGCAAGTATGCCAAACAATAAAAAGTTTCTTTGATATAATATTTTTGTAGTTATTACTAACAAGTATTAAAAGCAAATGATAGAAAAACTTGGACAAGGTCTTAAATATCCACCTTTAAAGAGGAATGTTAATAAAAAAATTCCTGAATATTTGTTTTGGGAGCATAAAAATTGTTTTGACACTTGGGATATTACAATGTTTTCAACAAAAAACACATACAAACATGGCAAAATGTCACTGATAAAAACAACTCAATCTATAAATAACAAAACAAAACCCTATATTTTAGTATTAATATTAATGTCAAAACCAAGAAAACAAGGGTTAGGAACAAAGATGCTTGATTATGTGCAAAATTTCAGCAGACGAAACGGATGCGAAGGAAGATTTTATTTATGTGCAGACCCTCAATTCACCCCAAAAGAAGCACCTCATATCTTTTACCGCAAATACGGAATGAATACGGGTGAGCCTGAAACAGACAAAAAGATAGACCTGTTTATAAAACAAGGTAAAAACGGAACTATTAAAGATTTCCCTCATCAGAAAATGTACTTTCCGCCAATTCCACCACAAGAAAACCCGCAACCTGCCCCAAAATCTTTATGGCAATTATTGAAGGATATTTTTAATTAGAACGTGGTTGGGTAGAACTCAACAATATTTTAAAAATACAGCCGTAGGATGCTATCTTTAGACGCACCAGATTGATTTATTATAACTTGTTTTTGTCTAATCATTCATCATAAGTTGTTCCGCTATATTTGTCAGGTAAAGAGCAATACATCGGTAGCAGGAAAATATGCTTAATAATCTTCCATATAAACTTTAATATTGCTATTATTAATTTTTTCATAATTATATACCATTATTTTTACGTAGTTTACTACGTCTTACTAGTAGTTTATTCGCTTGTTATGTTTTTGTCAATCTTTCATAATAAATTTATGAAAGATGAAAGGAACTTATTATTAGCAGATAATATTCGTGCAGAAAGAAACCGAAAGAAAATTACGCAGGCAACACTTGCAGAAATGGTTAATGTTTCAGAAAGTACAATCAGTTTGATAGAAAGAGGAAAACAAACCCCGTCTGTATTTTTGGTATTTGATATATCAAAAGTATTAGAAATTGATATTAAAGATTTACTTAAGAATATAAAATAGTCGTAGGGTGCGTCGTTTTGACGCACCAATTATACTCAAACATTTTTGTGCATCGTTACATATTTACCCCTGACGCACCAAAAAAATTTTTACGTTTACCCCTATTCTAACCAAATATAATCAATATTCTTATTTTTAAAATCACACCAATCGTTATCGTATATATTTAATTTTACAAATTTTTTAAATGATGAATATTCCCAATCTTTAGGGGAAATATTATAATGCTTAACTGAATTATAATGAATATAATCGAAATGATTTTTAAAATCGTTTTCATCTCTAATAATATGGTCTAAAAATCTGCGTTGCCAAACTCCTGCTTCTTTGCGTGTTTGCATACTCTGTGGCAAATTTTCTTTTTGTGGTTTTGTTTTTAAATTATTTTTCTTTAATAATCATATGAATATGGTCTTGCATAACGCATATTGCTATTATGTCGAAGGGGTGAATAGTTTTTGCTTTTTTGAATGCCTGACGTAATAAATCAATATTATCTATTAAAATTTTTTGTCGGTTATATGTAACCATTGTAATAAATATATAAGAATAATCTTTTAAATAATACCTTTTATAATTTGACATGGTTGAATTATAGCATATATTT
>CAMHDG010000106.1 GCA_946183815.1 uncultured bacterium
CTCTCTCTCCAAGGAGAGATATATCTGCTTCGCAGATAAACAATAATTTACCCATTCCATTCCCTCAAAAAATAATGTATAATATTGAAAATAGTTAACAGAGAGGAACGGGCGATGATATTAGTCGTAGGTGCAGGTTTTTCAGGTGCTACAATAGCAAATTTGCTTGCTGCCAAAGCGGGTGAAAAGGTCTTAATTATAGATAAAAATAATCATATCGGTGGCAGTTGTTACGATTATCGTGACAAAAACGGTATTATGATTCACGCTTACGGCTCTCATATTTTCCACACTAATTCTGATAAGGTATGGAAATACCTAAAACAATTTACTGATTTTAATACTTATATGCATAAAGTAATAGGTATCGTTGACGGGATAGAAACTCATATTCCGTTCAATTTTAATTCATTGTATGATGTTTTCCCTAAGTCTTATGCAGAATTATTAGAGCATAAATTATTAGATAATTTTAATATCAACACAAAAGTTCCTATTTTGCAGTTTCAGCAACAAGATGACGATGATTTGAAATATCTTGCAAACTATGTATATGACAAAATCTTTTATCATTATACAAATAAACAGTGGGGGGTTTCGCCTGTTGATGTTGATGATGATGTAACAGGTCGTATTCCTGTCTATTTAAGTAAAGATGACAGATATTTTCAAGACAGATATCAGGGGATTCCGCTTGAAGGATATTCTAAAGTTATTAAAAATATGCTTAACCATAAAAATATTAAGATAAAACTTAATACTGATTTTAAAACTTTGGATTTGAAAAAGTTTGATAAAATCTTCTTTACAGGTTCTATTGATGAATTTTTTGGTTATAAATTCGGACAGTTGCCTTACAGGAGTGTAAAATTCAAATTTGAAACTCACAATAAAGAGTTTTATCAGTCAAATTCTGTTGTGAATTATCCTTGTAATTATGATTTTACACGTATTCATGAATTTAAATATTACCTTGATGATAAATCTTCTAGAACAGTTATCGCAAAAGAATATCCTGAAGATTTTGAATTAGGTAAAAATGAAAGATATTATCCTATTCCGACCGATGAAACGGCTGAATTGTATCATAAGTATTTGTATGAAGCAGAAAAATTGAAAAAGGTTCATTTCCTTGGCAGATTAGGTGATTATAAATATTACAATATGGACGGTGCTATTGCACGTGCTATTGAGGTGTTTGAGGAGTTGTAAATTATTGTTTATCTGCGAAGCAGATATATCTCTCCTTGGAGAGAGAGAAATTTCTTAATGAACTGCTTGCAGTGAATTTAGAAATTTGAGAGAGGGTAAGTAATAGTTGGTTTAATAAATAATTGAACCCTCTCCCCAACCCCTCTCCAAAGTAGAGGGGCTTTTAACGATTTATATATTTACCCCCGCTAAACAATAATTTACATTTGTAAACATCCCTCAGCAAACACATTGATTTTTGTAGTCATAATGCTATAATTTAGATAGTTGGAAGGTTTTAGTGTTTTATAATATGTAAAACTCAAATGGAGAAGGTTAAATGGCAGAACACGAATTAAGAAACAGTCGGATTTTATCATTAATGCAAAATAAAACGACTGATTATGGTGAACGTATTGCATTAGGGATTAAAGGACTTTACGGGTGGAGAGAAATCACTTACAAAGGGTTAAGTTTGTTAGCAGAAAAAACTGCAAGATATTTGATTGAAGATCTTGAGTTTAAAAAAGGTGACGGAATTGCAATTTTGTCTGAATCAAAACCTGAATACGGGGCATGTGTATTCGCATCAGTTTTAGCAGGCGGAACTACTATTCCTCTTGATATTAAACTTTCTAAATATGAGTTAAAATCTATCTTATCAGATTGTTTGCCGACAGTAATGTTTGTTTCTCAACATTATCTTGATTTGGCTTTAGAACTACAAAAAGAAATTGACTCTATTAAACACGTTATCCTCATGGACGAACATATTAACAAAGACGGTTTAACAGATATATATATGTTGCCTGAAAAATTTGAGGCAAAATGGCGACAAAGAAGTTCAAAATCAACGGCTTTAATTATTTATACATCAGGTACAACAGGCGCTCCTAAAGGGGTTGAGGTATCTTTCAAAAACATCAATGCTCAATTAGAAGATTTAACCGATGCTATAAATACTATTTTACCAAGTGGCAAAAAGACAAATATGTTGTCAATCTTGCCTATGAATCATTTGTTTGAAATGACCGTTGGATTTGGTATGTTTCTTAACTTTGGACATTCGGTTTATTACACAACAAGCCTTAAACCAAAAGATATTTTGGGAACTATGAGAGAAAAACAAATTGAATTTATGCTTGTAGTTCCTGCGTTCTTAAAACTATTAAAGGCAGGAGTTGAAAAACAAATCAACTCTCAACCATGGATTACAAGAATGTTGTTCAAGGGAATGTATCACATGGCAAAATTCATTCCTTGGTATTGCGTAAAGAAACTTATGTTCAAAAAAGTTCATGACAGTTTTGGAGGTAAATTCTTTGGTTGTATTGCAGGTGGTGCACCGCTGGATGTTGAGGTTGGAAGATTTTTTGAAAGAATTGGTATCAAGGTATATCAAGGTTATGGTTTATCAGAAACCTGTCCTGTTGTTTCAGTGAATACAGATAAACGTCATGAACTTGCATCTGTTGGCAGACCGCTAAAACATTTTGAGGCAAAAATTGCTGAAGGTACAGGTGAATTATGGTTAAGAGGACCTTCTGTAATGAAAGGGTATCATAATCAGCCTGAAATGACCGCTGAGGTTATTGATGAGGATGGCTGGTTACATACAGGCGATATTGCAAAAATAGATAAAGACGGTCATATCTTTATTACAGGACGTATTAAAAATATGATTGTTTTGAACGGTGGTAAAAAGGTCTTTCCGGAAGAAGTTGAGGCAGTTTTAGAAAAAAGTAATTATGTGGCAGAGGTTTGTGTGTTGGGTACATCACGTCAAGGTGGCTCTAAAGACGGTACGGAAGAAGTTACGGCAGTGATTGTTCCTAAATCTGAACTCTATAACTCTTACTCTGACGAAGATATTGAAAGAATGATTAAGGTCGATGTTAAATCGTTCTCTGACCATTTGGCTCAATATAAACGTCCTACAAATATTATTATTTCTAAAGACGAATTACCAAAGACCACTACAAGAAAAGTTAAACGTAGAGAGGTCAAAGAGTTAATTAAAATTTAATCAATAAAAAATACTAAAAATGAGGGAGGATAAGTGTTTATCCTCTCTCATTTTTTTTTATTTCTCTATGCTAGAATATTTGTATGAAGAAAATATTTGTATGGTTGATAACAATTTATCAAAAATTATCTGCGCTAACTCCGCCACGATGCAGGTTTACCCCAACGTGTTCTCAATACACAAAAGAGGCGATAATGAAGTATGGCATATTCAAAGGCGGTTGGCTTGGAATAAAACGTATTTGCAGATGCCACCCGCTGAATGAAGGCGGATATGACCCCGTTCCGTAATTGTGCTAATAATCTGCTCTTTTTCCATACTTTAAATTCCCTTATTTATGTACTATATAAAATAATCCGTTAAGATAATAATATCATGCTATTTTGATATATGAACATTTTAAATTTACCCCTATTTACCCCAAAATAAAAGCCTCTATCAAGAGGCTTAAAAAATAATAAGGTTATTTTGCAATATAAAATTGCTTAAGTATTTTAGTTTATTTAGGTTTGAGTTTTAAATTCTGCTGTAATGTTCGCTATGCTGAATAGTTTATGCCTTGCGGGCATGGCATTTGAAGTGTTTGAGCGAACATATCTTTATCAAAGAAACTTGTGTTTTGATAAAACATTGGAACACCACCGGAGAACATATTGGCAATTTGAGATGCTGTCATATAATCTTGTGCGGTTAACTGACCCTGAACGGCGGAGCCTCCATTTTCTTTCATATATTGTTGCATAATATTAGAGGCAGTAGAACCGTTCCCCTGTGGTGCGGTTTGGGTTGTTTGCCCTATTCCGCCTGTTCCGAAGATTTGTGAACCAAAAAAGTCGTGTGCCATTGAACCTTGGTCAAACATAGCATACGGATTAAAATTTGCTTGCGTGAGTGTGCCATTAGTGGCTGTTGCAGAACTAACCGTTGTCATAAAATACCTAACCTTTAAAATAATAAACTAACCTTACATTTTACTAAAGTTTTTCAAACCATGATAATTGCCAGTTTTTAGAAAAACGTTAAGTTTTGTAACAAACATATCTAAAATTGTTAAAATTGCGTTACAAATCTCAAAATTTCTGGTACATGTATCATGTGTAGGTAAAAGGCGTTTATCCTATATCACATTTCAAGAAGAGTAGAACAAGGTATAGCAAATGGTTTCGGCAATCAGTTCATTAAATCAATACCCTATTGACAGAGAAACTCTTGAGGTTGTTAGACGACTTCAGTCGTTGGGGGTTACTCCGTCAGGTAATGTTGCTATCGACAGACAAAGACTGCAAACTGCTGAATTACAGAAAAAGCAACAAACCTTGGCTGCTAATTCAGAGGTTAATCTAACTAAACTCGAAGGTACAGGAAACGACTTTTCATCTACAATCAATTTCCTACAAAACAGTCAGCCAACGACAGACTTAAGGGGTACCGAACTAAACACACATTTCGGTTTGATTAGAGGTGCGGGCTCTGATAATGTTAATACAGGCATGAGGCTTGTTTCAGACAAATCAGAGGAAAATCTTCAGTATAAGATGCTTGGTGCTACACAACTTGCCGAGTTGAACAAACTTAAACTGGGATTAATCGCATAACAATATAAAACAACGAAGAACAACGGACATCATAAATATGGTGTCCGTTTTGTTTATGTTTATGCTAGAATTAAAATAATTGATTAAATAAGAAAAGGGGAATATGAATGAGTATAACGTCATATTTAGGAATAGATGTAGGTTCGGTTACAACTAAATTAGCGGTTGTTGATGAGAACGGAAAATATATAGATTCTTACATGTTAAAAACAGCGGGGAAACCTGTGCTGGCTGTACAAACAGGGTTAAATAAAATATTAGAACAGGCTAATTCTGCAAACAGAGAATATGATATAAAGGGTGTTGGAACGACAGGTTCGGGAAGAAACCTTGCAGGTGCGTTAGTTGGTGCAGATATTGTGAAAAACGAGATTACTGCTCACGCTGTTGCTGCTGCAACAAATATCCCAGGGGTACAAACTATTCTTGAGATTGGCGGACAAGATAGTAAAATTATTATTCTTCGTGACGGTATTGTTACTGATTTCGCTATGAATACCGTTTGTGCCGCAGGAACAGGCAGTTTCCTTGACCATCAGGCTCAAAGACTTAATGTACCTATTGAAATATTTGGGGAAACCGCTCTTAAGTCTGAAAACCCTGCCCGCATTGCAGGTCGTTGCGGGGTATTTGCTGAATCTGACCTTATCCATAAACAACAGTTAGGTTATCCCGTTGAAGATTTGTTATACGGACTTTGTCAGGCATTAGTCAGAAATTATTTGAGTAACCTCGCATTAGGGAAAGAACTTTTACCTACTGTATCTTTCCAAGGTGGCGTTGCCACTAATACAGGTATGGTAAAAGCGTTTGAAGAAGCCTTAGAAACAAAAATTGTTGTTCCTGACCACCATCAGACTATGGGTGCAATAGGGGCAGCACTTCTTGCTATGGAAAATCATCAATATACGGAAAATGAAACAACATTCAAGGGTTGGAATGTAGGGAATATGAATTTCCAATCTATTACTTGTCAGTGCAATGGTTGTTCTAATAACTGTGAAGTTATTACTATTGTTGAAGGTTATGAAGGACCTCAACACGTAGAAAATATTAAAGATATTCAGGGCAATATTATCGCTCGCTGGGGCGGTACTTGCGGTCGTTGGGATATTAATTAAATTATTGTTTAGGGGTAAATAGGGGTAAATTTATAAAAGACAAACCTCTACAACGGAGAGGTCGTAGTTGTTTAAATTTGCCTGTAAATTTATTACAAATACGGGAGAGGGTTAAGTTATTAAACCCGCTGTTATTTACCCTCTCTCAAATTTCTAAATTCACTGCAGGCAGTTCATTAAGAAATTTCTC
>CAMHDG010000107.1 GCA_946183815.1 uncultured bacterium
GTATTTATGACAACAAGCGAATTCTTTGCTAAATTGTCTGATATGGATGTTAATATGCCATTCTTTATGTACTCTGAACAAGCAGCAGACGGTTTGAACAGACTTAATCAACAAAGATTATGGATGGAAAGACCTGAAGGAAAAATTCCTTGCTACGATGTTGACAGAGCAAAAGTTGAATCTATCATTAAGGGTGCATTAAAAGAAGACAGAGCACAATTAACTACATTAGAATCAATAGATGTTCTTCAGGCTTATGGTATCAGAGCATGTAAATATGGCTTAGCAACTAACGAAGAAGAAGTTGTTAATCTTGGTAATTCAATCGGATATCCTGTTGTTATGAAGATGACATCTAAAACGACATCTCACAAAACAGATGTTGGTGGTGTTGTAGTTAACATCAAATCAGAAGAACAATTAAGAAAAGAATATCAAGGACTACTTTCAAGACTTGAAGAAAAAGGCTTGTTAGAAGGCTTGGAAGGTGTAATCATTCAAGAAATGGTTAAAGGCTCAAGAGAAATGGTTTGCGGTATCGCAACAGACCCTCAATACGGTCCTATGATGATGTTCGGTCTTGGCGGTGTATTCGTAGAAGTAATGAAAGACGTTACATTTAGAATTGCACCTCTTACAGATGTTGACGCATCTGAAATGATTAAGTCTGTTAAGGCTTACAAATTGTTAGAAGGTGCAAGAGGTACAACTCCTGCTCAAATGGATCAAATCCAAGAAACATTGTTGAGATTATCTCAATTAGTAAGCGACTATAAATTCATCGATGAATTAGATATTAACCCATTGTTAATATCTGAAGCAACAGGTGAAGGTATTGCAGTTGACGGCAGAATTAAGGTAAGAATGGATGAAGCAAGAAAGGCTTTAGGCTGTGCTGAATCTTGTGCTTGCGGCTGCTGCTAGTAGCAAATATATATTTAATTCAAAAGAGGTACGGGAAACTGTGCCTCTTTTTATTTCGTCAGGTTTTAGGGTTTCAGTTCAATGTATGCATACGATGTTTGATTATTACAAACATTAATTCCAATACAATAGTATAGTGATTTGTTTGGAAATAATTACTGTATATTCAAATATTTATTCCAACAGTTACCCCTTTACCCCTTTTTCCAGACATTTGCTTCGTGGTGTTCTGTTTTGTTTAGTGGGGTAAAACCGAGTTTTTTCATTATTTTAGGAACCATGCCTGTTTTATCAACGAGTTGGGGTGCTTCGTCTTCGCCGAAAACAACTATTCCATCTTTATTCAGGCAGTTTTTGAATTTTGTCATAAGTTCTTCTATTATCTCTTCAGATTCAGGCAGTGCAACCCTTTCACCTGTATAGGATTCTTCTGTTGTAAGGTGATATAGTGCGTTGTTGAATGATATTACATCGGCTTTTTCTTCACCCAGAATTTTATCAATATTATTTATATCATCACAAACGAACTTGCAGTTTTCAGCCATTCCGTCTTTTAATCTGTATTCTTTTCTTTCTAAATCAAGAGTATTATAGCCATTGCGTTTATCCATTAGGTCGTAAAACCACTCCCAAAACGGTTTCTTTATTTTTTTCTCTGTCGGGACAAAAAATTCTTTGAACAAAGATTTAAACATTTTTTGAGAGGCATTTAGACCTTTATCGGAATCAGATACCAGATAAGTGTCTGTATAAGGGGACTCAATTCCCATCTCTGTTGGAAAATCAAAATTATTCTTTGGTATTTCAAAGGTGTATTTTCTGCTTTTTGCCTGTTTTATTGCATCTTTACCCAAATCAATACCGAGTATGTCAACCTTGTTTCGCATATCATACAGTCGCATACTGTACGACACAGGTTCTTCTCCCGTTGAACAACCGCCTGATACAATTTTAATCTTGTTTTTATGCCCAAAATTATCTTTTATGTAGTTGCAAACAAACTCTTTTGTTTGTGGTTCTCTGTCAAAGGCAGTCTGATGAACGAGGAATTTGTAACCATCTTTAAATATTTTTTCGACTTGGGTGTGACTTGTAAAACTGACACTGTCACAGCCATAATTAATAATTTTGCGTTGAGGAGTACAGGTTGGTTTATAGTTTTGGTTAACGATATAGTTGGGTTGTACTAACATTTATACCTATTTCTGCTTATAAAAGAGCATAGTTCTACACACATGTATATTTTTATAAAGTAATTTATTCAAAAAAAATTGCCAAATCGTGAATTTTTGTATATAATTTCAAAAACAACTGTTGATTAGGAATTTATAAGAAATGCGACCAAACTTTAATTTGGTATCAAAAACTATTGGAACAAGTTTTCAAAAATATAAAGGGGATGCTCTACGATTGTCAACACAGACTCCTGCGACTGTTGACGAGGTCGTCTTAGCCTTAAAAAAACACCCTGATTTGCAAAGGAAAGTTACAACCTTTCGGGATTCAAACGGCAGTATTATTGAGCGTTCGTTTGACTATTTTGATAAACCGTACCGAAATCGGCTGTATTCAAAAACTGATAATGTAATTGGAAATGATGAATTTGTTACCTCAACGACATCTAAGGAATATGTTCTTGACAGAAATGCAATAGAATACTATAAAGAACTAATTAAATTGCCAAATGTTAAACGAAACATTTTGTGGGGAATCTCAATAACAGAAACTAATCATGTTTCCGAAAATATTACTACCGGAGAAATTGTTCAGACTCAGGTTAGGATAAGAAATTCCAAACAAAAGAACCGAATTTTTCATACTTTCATTGAGTTCCCACATATAAAGAATAAAAAACTTGAGAATAAACCAATAAAATTACTGACTTTTTCGGTCAGAACGCAGGATAACACCCCTGTAAAAAATTCCATAAAATCTTATGGAGTAAAAGTTCCTGAAAATGATAGTTATTTAGGGTTCAGAGGGTTAACGATAGAGGATTCAAAAAATCCGTTTGCCCGTAGGTATATAAAAGAAAGAGGGTTAGAGGATATGAATATAACGGTTAATCCTGAATATAACCCTTTAAATGAGGCTGATACAAGATTTAAGGCACTTTTTACTGCTGATGAGGGGGTAATAAACTATAATAAAGATTACAAGTTTAAGTCAAAATCCGAACTTGCTAAAACCTCTGCTCATGAGGCAGAACACGGGTGGCACTACTACTTGCAGGGAAGATTGAACGGAGGAGATACTCCTTGGCAGACCGATATGGCACTTAAGTTTGGAAAAATCAAAGACCACGAATTAAAACAAGAGGCAAAAGAGTACGATTATGCCATAAAAAACTATGTTCCTTACTGGAAAGACAGAGATGCCTATTTAAAAAATAAAATTGAGATAAAGGCAAACCAAAAAGGTGATGCGACTGAATATGAATATAATAACGAAGGGTTAACCATAAGAATGGACTTTCCTCATATCCCGCAGGAGTTGTTGTAGATTATTTTTTTAGTTCTTTTCGGGCTTCGGCTACGCCGTCATAGAACCCTTTTCTTTCCGCACCTTTGACGGCAAGTTCCCCGTAATAGTGGACAGTGTGGTTCTGACTTGTTCCCCATTTTTCGCCAAAATCTGCTTTTGGTGCGTTCTTTTCTAATTTGAGAAATTCCTCTCCTGAGTAATAGTTTGAAACTACCCCTTTTATGCTATCAAGGATTGATTTCCCTTTTTGGTCTGTATTCGGCACTATCGGCATCATAAAAATTGGTTTTCTGTTATATTGTCCGTTAACACTGTCTTTTACAAATTTTTTACCTAAATTTTTGTATTCTTTTTCTCGGTTAACACTTAAAAGACTATCCCAATAGAAAATATCATGAGAATAGTTATGATTATCCTTTATTGGCAAATTCAACGCTTTTGTTTCAGCAACGTAAAGTTCTGAGCCTTTTAAATATTTTGATGCGTGCTCTATGGCTTTTTCCGTTGCCGGCTTTTTCATTGTGCAAGATGCGGTTAAAAGTCCGACACCTACATATCCTGCGATTTTACCAATGTTCATAATTTTACCTATTCTTATTTTATGTTAAATACCCCTAAAATTCAAATTTATCATATATGGCATCAACGTTTCTTAAATACTCTCTTCTTTGAAAACAGTCATCTAAATCATCCGTTGACAGATATTCCAATACTTCGTCATCGTGATCAAGGTTATATTTAAAGTCACCGTCATTTTCAAAGGCATCAAGTGCATTTCTTTGGACAATTCGGTAGGCTTTTTCCCTTGATAGTCCGTTATCTACCAGTGCAAGCATAACCTTTTGAGAATAAACTATTCCGCCAAACATGTTTGCGTTCTTTTTCATATTATCTTCTTTTACAACAAGATTAGATAAAACATTATTTAGTCTTGTCAACATAAAATCGATTAGAGTAAGCGAATCAGGAAAAATAATTCGTTCTGCGGAACTGTGAGAAATATCTCTTTCATGCCAGAGAACAACATTTTCCATTGCGGTATTTACGTTGTTTCTTACAACACGAGCAAGCCCGCAAAGGTTTTCTGACAAAACAGGGTTCTTTTTATGTGGCATAGCAGATGAGCCTTTTTGTGTTTTTGCAAACCCTTCTTCAACTTCTCTGACCTCTGTCCGCTGAAGATGTCTAATCTCTGTTGCTATTTGCTCTATAACTGATGCAATAAGACCTAAACTTTGCATGAATCTTGCATGGTAATCTCTTGCTATGATTTGGGTAGAAATTCTTGCAGGTTTTAGCCCAAGATTTTCACAAACAATGGGTTCAAGTTCAATAGGAAGGTTACTATATGTTCCCACCGGTCCTGATATTTGTCCTACCCTTATTTCTTCAGCCGAATCGACAAAGTTTTTATATACTCGTTCTAACATGTCGTAAATATTGAGCATCTTTATACCAAAGGTCGTAATTTCTGCGTGTATTCCGTGAGAACGACCGATACAAACCGTATGTTTGTATTTTTCTGCCATCATTCTCACTGTTTCTAAAAGCACATCAAAATCATCACGTATGATTTCTGCACTATCTTGTATTTGCAGAGCAAAGGCAGTATCTATAACATCTGAACTTGTCATTCCGACATGCATATATTTTGCAAGATTTTCGCCTAATGATTCATTCACATTAGTCAAAAAGGCTATAACATCGTGGTGAACCTCTGCTTCTATTTCATCTATTCTTTTAACAGAAAATTTTGCCTTCTTTTTTAGTTTTTCTATTTCATCTTTAGGGAAATGCCCTAACTTGACATAGCCGTCACAAACCGCTAATTCCACCTTTAAATAATAATCGAACTTTGAATTTAAGTCCCAAATCTTTGCCATTTCAGGACGTGAATATCTCTCTATCATATAATAATTGTATAATTAATAGTGAATAGTGAATAGTGGGTGAAAATGTTTATTAATAATTTTTTACAATATATGATTTTGCTGCGTTGATTAAGTCATCAACTTCAAGATTTCTGTTTATTTCTTTTAGGGTTGTAATAGTAGAAAATTCTGTTTTTTCTGCAAAAATTTTATCCAGTTTATCCTTATCATAATCTATTAAAATTGAGCCGTGCTGAAGTATGTATCCTTCTTTTCTACACTGGGCAGAACCTATAAACTTTCTGTTCTCATAGCATAAATCTGCCCCTGTTGACACAGCCATACAGTAATTATTCCTTGTTATATGTCTGGGTGCTCCGCCTATGGTTAACCCTATTCCCAACGATTTAAAAATATCTATCCAAATTCCTGATATAAACTTGTATGATTCAGTCACATTCTGTCCGTTATCTATACTCGCAACAGGGCAAATGTAAGAGTAGGTCAATTCATTATCGTGTAATAATGCACGACCGCCTGTTAGTCGTCTTACACAGTCAATATTATATTCAGAAAGCAGTTTTTTATTTATAAACCCTTCATCTTGGTTTCTGCCTAATGATACGCAGGCAGGTTTCCATCCATATAACCTGAAAACAGGCTCGTTGTATTGATTCCTTATCGACTCATCAAGCAAATCAGAATCAATCTGCATATTCTCTTTCCCTGTCCTTATTTCGTAATCAATAAATCTCATGTCTTTATTGTACTATAAATTATTGTTTAGCGGGCAACGAAGTTGCCCTTTAGTGAATAGTGAATGGT
>CAMHDG010000108.1 GCA_946183815.1 uncultured bacterium
GAGAGGGGCTTTTAACGATTTATATATTTACCCCCGCTAAACAATAATTTACTTATGCTATAATAACACTATGCAAAAAATATTATGTTTTGGTGATAGCAATACTTACGGATATATTCCTAAAACAGGAAAGCGTTATGACAAGGACACACGCTGGAGCGGTATTCTTAAGACAAAACTTTCCGGTAAGTATGAAGTAATTGAGGCTGGTTGCAACAACAGAAATGGCTTTATTGACAGTATCGATGGGGTAGAATTTACGGGATATAAGGTGTTGCCAAAATATTTAGAAGAAAAACCCGATATCGTTATTTTAGCAATAGGAATCAATGATGTTCAAAAATTCTATAAGCCAACACCTGATATAATAAAGCGTGGTTTAGAGTTAATGTGTAAAACTATTCTAAAAACAGGTGCAAAACTAATACTAATTGCACCGCCTGTGCTTAATGATGATGTACTCAAAAGTAATTTTTCGTTTCAGTTTGACGAACAATCAATAGAAACATCAAAAGTTTTGCCCGATATTTATAAATTAACTGCAACAGAATTAAACTGCGGATATATTGACATGAACGAATACACAAAAGTATCTTCTGAAGATGGACTCCACTATTCACCACAAAGCCACGAAATCATTGCAAACACAATTTATAACTACATTATTAATCTTTAATGTGTCCTCTAAAACTGTTTAAAGAGGAATATTTTTCATTATTCTTTTTGGAAAAGGCATTGTAGATTTTGTAATCATTAAGTGAATTTGCCTGTTCAATTTTCCTGTCATTCTTTTGTTTTCTGTTTGTTATAAAAATGTTTAGTTTTGGAAGCAAAACCCCGAGTGCTATTGTGGAATAAGCAAGACCGCTAATGTGGGCAAGGTTAAGTTTCCACATGTTTTTCTTTGCGAAATCTGCCCCTTTAGATGCGATTTCATTATGTGATTTCAGAGATAAATCGTTCAACCAGTGACGAATACCTTTTCCTTTTTTATGCTCATTGAAGAGGTTTTCACGTTTTCTGTCTAACAGGTTAGCAACACCTTTTGACGCAAATCCCCCAAATACAAGCCAATTTAAGAACCCTAAATAATCTCTTGTTGCTGTTTCCCGAAGTTCATCCTGACTATCAGATGCCATAAATCTGCCTATCAGAGTAGAGGCATAAACGGTTTTGATAGCGTTCCCGCTTGTAACAGGACCTGTAAATTCTAATTTTTTCACAAAATCTTTTGGTGATTTTACCTTCATTACTCCAAGTGCCATAGCAGCCATGCCCGCACTCATTATCAATTTTTCTGCTAATAATTGTTTGCTATTATCTTTGTTTTGTGCCTTGTTCTTTACGTTGTCGTTGTAATTCTTATCCCCGACAAACCCTTTCGTACCTGTACGTTTTTCAGTTATTTTTCTGTTTATATATTGATTTGTAAGTCCCAGCGTTGAGGCTAACGAGAGTGCGCCTATTGATTTGATATTATTTATTTTATTGATTTTATCTATTGCTTCATTCGGAGTTATGGCTTTATTCGTAAATACATCTTTTCCCATATCAACAGTATCTCTCAAAAGATTAGGGATATTTGTTGATAAAGTTTTGTCTTCAATTTTTACCCCTACATTGTTCACTCCTAATGCGTTAACGACACGACTGCCAATAATTGTGAGGAGTTGTTTTCTGTCCTTTTGGGTTATTGTTTTGTCTTCAATTAGTTCTGTTATTGTATTTGTAATACCTTCTTTAGACTTTAGTTTGTGATGAATACCTGAATATTTTTGATTATCCCATGATATATTGTTCCAGCGTTGTTCATCCAGCCATTTTACGTTTTCCCAATCAATATTTTTGTATTCATTGATTTTCTTGCCGTCACGACCTGAAACTCCATCAAGAACATTTGATACAAAGGCTCTTGTGTTATTTTTTGATTTTTCCCACGAGGTTTTTAATAAAGTCACACTATCTTTACTAAACCAAGAATTTGGGTTAATTTTTATGTGTGGTTTAATGAGTTTGTTAGCGACTTTTGTTATCCCTTTAGCAAAAAGACTTGCAGAAAGGCAGACAATTAATGTTCCTGTAAACTCTCTAAAGAAGGTTTCTGCTCCTGCGTACTTATTTCTTTCTTTAGTGTCAACATACGTTCTTGGACCAACCATCGCAAAAAGGTCAATCCCAACCGCATTTGCCATAGGGTTCGTATCCAGTGTCCTCAACGTAGTTGTTATCATACCATCTAACGCTCCGTTAAACTTTACATTCTTTCTGTTATTATCATTTATTTTTTGAATTTTCATATTTTTCTCCGCACTAAAAAAGTTCCTCACAAAATAATATGTAAGGAACTTTAAATAAATCTTATACTACAAAATCCGCACTACAAAACTAGTAAGTTCCTCCTTTGAACTTACAGCAACAACAATTTGTTAATTTTGCATTGATTTTGTTTGTCATTTTATTTTCTCAGTTTACTATCTTGATAACTATAAAACAACTAAAAAATATTTTTGTCAATACACAACTGACTGATTATTACTATTTATTCACAAAACCACTATTTATTTGATGTTGATATATAATTTAAGAAAAAAGGGATAATTATATGACATTTATCGATTTTACTAAAATGAACGGGTTGGGAAACGACTTTGTAATACTTGATTATGAAGAATATAAAAAAGCGGAAATTGCACCGGATAAACTTGCACTAAAACTTTGTGACAGGAACTTTGGAATTGGTGCAGACGGACTTATTATTGTTAACCCTGAAACAACTAATTCGGATATTTCGTGGATATTTTATAATTCTGATGGTACTGTTGCCCAAATGTGCGGAAATGGAATGAGATGTTTTGCAAGATATGTCTATGACAAAAAATATGTCAATAAGAAACGATTTAGTGTTAGTACAAAAGCAGGAATTATCATCCCTGAAATAATATCAGATAACGAGGTTAAGGTTAATATGGGGAAACCTGTTCTTGAACCTGAAAGAATACCATGCAACTCTGATTTTAATCTGAATATCCCTTATCAAATTGAAAACAATACATTTTATCTCAATGCAATAAGCATGGGAAATCCTCATTGTATAATTTTCGTTGAAAAAGAGAGCAAAAAACTTGCCCTTGAATATGGTTCAAAAATGGAAACTGACACTCTTTTCCCTGAAAAAACGAATGTAGAATTTGTTGAAATCTTATCAAGAAATGAAGTTATAATAAACGTGTGGGAAAGAGGTTGCGGAATTACCCTTGCTTGTGGAACAGGGGCTTGTGCTACGACCGTTGCAGGTATTATGAACGGTTATCTTGATAATACGGTAACCGCAAAACTCCCGGGAGGGAATTTGCAAATTGAATGGCAAGGCAGTCCTAAAAATACGGAAGAATGCGTTTATATGACAGGACGAGCGGATTATTCTTTTGTCGGGAAATTTTATTTAAACAATTCATAAAATCTTTCCATAGCCTCCTGAGTCTTTTCGAGAGTATTAAATGAGGTTAATCTAAAATAGTTTTTCCCATTATTGCCAAAGCCTGCTCCAGGAGTGCCAACTATACCGATTTTTGTTAATAACAAGTCGAAAAAGTCCCATGAATTCATGTTGTTAGGACATTTTAACCATATATAAGGCGAATTTTTACCGCCTGTGTAGTCTATCCCTAATTTATCCAACGTATCACTTATAACTTTTGCGTTACGTTTATAATAATCAAGGTTTTGTTTAATCTGTTTTTGTCCTTCTTCGGAGAATACTGCGGAAGCACCTTTTTGAACAATATATGAAACCCCGTTAAATTTTGTTGTTTGTCTGCGAAGCCACATTTTGTTAAGACTTGAGTTATTAAATACCAACTCATTAGGAACAACTGTATAACCGCACCTTGTACCTGTAAAACCCGCTGTTTTAGAGAATGAACAAAACTCAATGGCACACTTTTTGGCGTTCTCAACCTCATAAATACTTTTTGGTAAGTTTTTATCATCAATAAAACTTTCATAAGCAGAGTCAAACAATATCACTGCCTCGTTTTTAATAGCATAATCAACCCACACGGATAGTTGTTCTTTATTGTAAACTGCTCCTGTCGGGTTGTTTGGAGAGCAAATGTATATAATGTCTGCTTTTACAGAATTATTTGGCATCGGTAAAAAACCGTTATTTTCGTTTGCATCAATAAACACAATCTTTCTGCCAGCCATTATGTTTGTATCAACATATACAGGATAAACAGGGTCAGGGATAAGAACGATATTATCTTTATCAAACAAATCTAATATATTACCCAAATCACTCTTTGCACCGTCAGATACAAAAATTTCATCTAAATCTAATGATACATTATTTTTATCATAATAAGACAATATAGCCTCTTTTAAAAAGTCATACCCTTGTTCCGGACCATATCCTTTAAAAGTTTCTTTTCTTCCCATTTCTTCAACCGCACTATGCAGTGCCTCAATTACAGCATGGCAAAGCGGTTGGGTAACATCGCCTATGCCTAATTTTATTATTTCTACGTCTTTATTATGTTCTGAAAACTCTTTTACCTTTTTTGCAATAGTCGAAAACAAATAACTCTCATCCAGATTTTTATAATTCTCATTAACTCTCATGCTCTATCCTCTCATTGTTAACCTTTTAAATTATATATAAAATCAACATAAATACGCAAGCAAGTTTGTTTATGATATTCTTTTTTGTAAAGGAATACGAGGTAAAGATATGAAAATATTAGTAGGATTATCAGGCGGAGTTGATTCATCTGTTGCGGCATTGTTACTGAAAGAACAGGGACACGATGTTATCGGGGCAACAATGTCTATATGGAGAGAACGAACAGACTTAAACCTGAGTGTTATGAAAGAAAAAAGCACTTGTACTCATGGTGCTTGTTACGGGCCTGACGAAAAAGAGGATATAGAATCTGCACGCAAAATTGCCGAACAAATCGGCATCCCTTACCACGTATTTGAATGTGCGAATGAGTATGAACAAATTGTTCTTGATAATTTTAAGGAGCAATATTTGTCAGGCAGAACCCCTAACCCTTGTATCAGGTGCAATGCGTTAGTTAAGTTTGGGGTGTTACCGCTTTTGGCAAAACAAAACGGGTTAGATTTTGACAAGTTTGCAACAGGTCACTATGCAAGAATAGAGGAGCGTGACGGAAGATTTATACTAAAACGTGCAAAAAACCCTAAAAAAGACCAGTCATATTTTTTATATAAATTAAAACAAGAACAGTTGAGCAATATCTATTTACCGCTTGGTGAATATACAAAGGAAGAAATAAGAGAAATTGCAAGAAAAGGCGGACTTGATGTTTCTGAAAAGCCTGACAGTCAAGACTTTTATGAGGGTGATTATAACGAACTTTTGGGGATTGAGGCCAAAAAAGGTAATATTGTCGATTTAGACGGAAAAATTCTGGGTGAACATGACGGCATCTGGAATTATACAATAGGTCAAAGAAAAGGGATAGGGATTTCTGCACCTGAGCCTTTGTATGTACTGGAATTAAGAAAAGACACAAATGAGGTTGTTGTAGGTTATAAGGACAAAACCTTTAAAAAATCGCTTACGGCTATTGATTTAAATTGGATATCAGTTGAGAAATTGACAGAACCAATGAAAGTTACGGCAAAAATTCGCTCAACCCAACAGCCGACAGAGGCGACAATTACCCCGATTGATAACGATACCGTAAAGGTTGAGTTTGACGAATATCAAAAATCCATCGCTATCGGTCAGTCAGTTGTATTTTATAACGGAGATGATGTAGTCGGGGGCGGAATAATAGATTCTGTTGAGTAAAAATGCCGACAATACCGCAAATCAAACGTAGGTCAGCAATACCAAGCCGCCAAATCTAAATATTTATGATAAAAATTTCCCTATAAAAAAAAGAGTCTTTCGACTCTTGGAATTAAGAATAGCTGGAAGTATGAAAAAGATTTAATACTCATATTAAAATCAAAAAATGATGGTCTGATAATTAGCCATGTAGATAAATTATTGTTTAGAGGCGAAGCAGATATATCTCTCCTTGGAGAGAGAGAAATTTCTTAATGAACT
>CAMHDG010000109.1 GCA_946183815.1 uncultured bacterium
ATACGTTGTTTTACGTCAAAACTAACACGGGTTGTCGGCAAACCTATCTCATTAAAGAACCCTCTTAAAAAGAATAGTTTTTCAGGGAAACATTCCATTACATCAATAGTTCGTCTGCTTACTAATCTGTAATCAGAATGGTTCATAGGGATATTAGCCCCTAAAAGGTTCATTGTTTTATAAAAGGCTTCTGCCGTAAACTTTTTGAAAAAGGAATCTGTATTTCGGTCGTTTCTGATACCTAATACGATATCATACCCTTTCATATATTCGTCAATAAATTTTTCTATTGCCCATTCGTCCTGCTGTAAATCTGCATCAATAGACACAACACAATCACAACCTATTTTTCTTACGCTTTCTAAACCGGCAATTAAGGCTCTTTGGTTTCCAAAATTTCTGATAAATTTTGTACCTTTTACTATCGGGTTAGATTCGTGCATTTCTTCTATAATATTCCAAGTAGAATCTTTTGAGCCGTCATCAATAAAATATAAATAACTTGTATCTTTAATTTTTCCTTTAGAGATTAAATCTTTTAAGACGAAAATCAACTGATCTGCAGTTGTTTTAACACATAATTCTTCGTTATAACAAGGCACAATTATCGCTAATTGAGGGCACTCTCTCTCACAGCAGTTATCCACGTTTTTCACCTCTTTCATATTTATATTATAATATTAGCAGAAATATATCAAGAGAGCGAATTATGAAGAAGAAGTTTATATTAAATGCAGACGATTTTGGAATGTCGGAATACTATAATAAAGCGGTATTAGAAGGTGCGAGAGCAAAAATTTTAACCTCTGCCAGTCTTTGTGCAAACGGAGAAAATTTTGAACAGGCAATAAATGAGATTATTCCTCAATGTCCTGATTTGTCGGTAGGAGTTCACCTTAATATTATTGAGGGAAAATCTTTGACTGAATGTCCGATGCTTACAAATGAAGAGGGCAATTTTAATAACGGGTATATCGCTCTTATTCTGAAATCTTTTAATAAAGAGTTTATGAAACAGGTGGAGGCGGAATTTCGTGCTCAAATAGAAAAAATTACGGATTGCACCAAGGTTGACCATATTGATTCACACGTTCATACACATGCTATCCCTAATATTTTCAGACTTACGGCTAAACTGGCAGACGAATATAAAATTCCTTATATCAGAACCCAGTATGAAAAACCGTATATTACCCCATCAATAAAAAAACATTTTAATACTAAATATCCGCCTAATATTTTAAAAATAATATTGTTAAATACATTTACGATATTAAACAGACCTGTTGTAAAAAAATATGGACTAAAAACGAACGACTATTTAATAGGTGTAGGTTATACAGGCATGATGGACAGCAAGACCATAGAATACGGGTTAAAAAACATACACAAAGACTGTATTGCAGAAGCCCTTATTCATCCTTGTAAATACGATAACACCGATACACTTACTTCTACCCCTGACAGTCATCATTTTGAATACTTAATAACACAGGATAACGCTTTGCGTGACAAGTTTACCGAATTTGGTTTTGATTTGGTAAACCATTCTTCTGTTTTGGAGGAATAATTGTATAGTAGAACTTATATTTTTTAGATTTACCAACAATATTGGTAATCTCAAAATTGTATCTATGCACATTAAATTTATAATTTTCAGGCAACAGGGTAATCATTTCTTTAGCAAGTTTGATTGTATTTTTCTTACTCTTCCCAACAATTAACACACCCGATTTAATTATATCCTCCTGATTTTCCCAAGGGTTTTTAGCCCCAAAGGTTTCTAAAATAACGTGCGGATGTCGTGGGTTATACAATCTGAATTGAAAAACATAATCTATGTGACCGCCTACATATTTAAAATCTGCATTATTTGTTTCTTTTGCCCAAACTGCATCAATATCTTTCATTATTTGTTCATGAGGGTAAGATATTGTACGCTTTGTCTGGAACAACATAAAAATTGACATTGCAATAAGCCATGCAACTAAAAGTGAATACATCCATTTCATAAAATGTTTAAAGGTATCTTTATTAAACTTTATTGGGAAAAAGTGGAATAATAAAATTCCAACAAAACCTACCATTATAGAGCCCCATATTCCCATAATCCTATTATTTTCTATCATTGCCATAGAACTTTGTGCGAGTATCGGCACTAATGCTATTGATAAAATAAACAAACTCTCTGATGTTTTCCAATTCTTATTTATACTGATATTTTTTGCCTGTAAAGCGATAAACAGATATACAGCAATACAAGAAAGAACGGAACAAACCTGATCGAGTATAAATTTTAAAGGGAAAACAATTCTGCCGTATTTTATAAGAAATTGCGGAGTATTATGCGTCCCTATTTCGGTTCTTCCTGTCATATAAATGAAAGGAAAAAAGTCTGTCTGAAACAGCCATATAATGTGTGGCAATACCAATAAAGTCCCGACTAAAATTGAAATATATATCCCTTTTTTGGTAAACTGTTCTCTCTTACAAATAATCAGATACAAAAACAGTGCTAAAAATAAAAATATAACCTGATATTTACATAGCACTCCAAGAGCAGAAACCACCCCAAAAATTACCCAGTCTGTTACCTTATTTTCTTTTACTGATTTATAGAAATAATATGCAATCATCGGCCAAAGAGCCATTGATAAAAAATTACAGTTAAAATTATCAATAAACAAAATATATGTATAATAATAACAAGAGGACAAAATAAGCGAAGCACAAATGGCTTTTTCTTCTTCCATAAAGAATTTTGCCAACTTATAAACAAAAAAGAACCCAATCGAAATACACAATGTTCCAAGAATATATGCGGCAAAATCATGCTGACCAAATAGCCGTAACCCCCCCCCCATCAGCCATCCGGACATCGGGGGATGTTTATTTGTTCCTGCACTTAACACATCCCCTCACGCTATTGCTTCCATTGAATCAATACTTATTACATTTCTGCTCATTTGGACTAAAGTCCACATAAGAGCATTTATAACCATAAATATATAAAAAAACTTTTTCTTTTTTGCAATATCCATAGTGCTAATATTACCACGCACAAAAAAAAGTTTCTATAATAATAAAAGTCAATTATATATTACTTTCCGCTAAATAGTCCTCAAATCAAATTATATTATCACCCTGAACTTGTTTCAGGGTCTTGCTACTTGTTTCACGAGATACTGAAACGAGTTCATAATGACATGTTTTGTGTGATGTTTGCAAGATGCTGACGGTAATAACTTATTCCCTTAGTTTTTCTGTCACGCAGACTCCTGTGCCATTAACTTTTGTAAAGTGGGGAATATGATATTTTTTGTAAATAGCACTGATTATGATACTATTAAACTTGATAGGGGATAGAAATGCCAACTACATTAACAGACAACAAATTAAGACATATAAACGGGATGTTGAGTGAAATCAGCAGTATTTATGAGAAACTACTTTCTTCAAAAAACGTACCGGAGGGAGTATTCATTGTTATGTCCTCTATTTTAGATTTAGGTGAAGGATGCCTTCAAAAAGAGATTTCAGAAATAAGTTATTTAAACAAGAAAACAGTTAATTCTGCCATCAAGAAACTTCAAAAAGACGGATATCTGGAACTAAAAGCGGGCAAATATCCTAATATGCCTATATACTTGACTGAAAAAGGGAAAGCATATATGCAAGAAAATATTATTCCTATAATTCAGGTAGAGAGCAAGGCACTGGAACTCATGCCGGCAGGTGAGTTCGCAACCCTTGTGAAATCCTACAAAAAATACATTGATAACTTTAGGGAACACGTTAATATGTTTGCTGAAAGAAACAAATAATAAGGTGATTTTTATGAAAATCGTTAACGTTAGTCCATTATTGAACAGGGGATTACCACTCATATCAGAAATAAGACAGGTAAAAGAACCAACGGTTGAGAAGGTAAGAGAATTGTATGGCGATTTTGGGGTGGATTTATTTGTCGGCAAAGAAAAACCGTCTTTAATAAAAGAAAAACCCAAAAGTAAAAACCCGATTGTTAATCTTTTTAACAGAGTAAAAGATTATTTTAGCCAAAAGGCAGAATTTGAACCTGATGATACAATGTTCAGGGTTGTTAATAAATATATTTTTAATGAAAAAAGCGGACTTACAAAAGATATTGAACAAAAATTCGGCAAAAGCGGAATGGACGTTTTTCACCGTATGGAAAGAATGGGATATATTACCTAATACCTTATACCCTAATATTATACTGTAACCCCTACATCTTTTCAGGAGCGGAAACGCCGAGAATATCAAGAGCATTTTTTAATACCGTTTTTACTGCATAGATTAAGCATAATCTTGATTTCATCAGGTCTTTATCTTCACAGATAACTCTGTTTGAATTATAGAATGAGTGGAACTCGCTTGCTAAATCTTGAACGTATCTGCAAATAGTGTAAACCGCTCTTGTTTTTGCAGAATATTCAATCATTGATTTGAACTCTTCCAGTTTTAAAATCAAACTCTTTGCAGTCGGTACTGCTTTTAACATAGCCTCTGAATTAAAGTTCTTAAACGTATCGTTCAATTCTTCCTCGCTCATTGGGGCAGGTGAGGTTTCCCCTGTTTCTGCGTTAATTTTTTCTTTAATAGCGTTTCTCAATATCGAACAGGCTCTGGCATGAGCGTATTGAACGTAAAATACAGGGTTTTCGTCTGTTGAGCGTTTTGCAAGTTCAATATCAAAATCAAGAGTTGTATCAATACTTCTCATTGACATCCAAAATCTTGTTGCATCAACTCCAACCTCGTCAATAAGTTCGTCAAGAGTAACCATCTTTCTGCGTTTACCCATTCTGACTTCTTCGCCGTTAATAATGAGGTTAACAAGTTGTCCCAAAAGGATTTCTAATTTATCAGGATTTCCGCCCAGAGCCTCGATTGATGCTTTTACTCTTGCAACATAACCGTGGTGGTCAGCACCCCAGATATTAATCAAACGGTCAAACCCTCTGTCTAATTTGTCCATGTGATATGCAATATCTGCCGTCAGATACGTGTTTGCCCCGTCTGCTTTTTTTAGAACTCTGTCTTGGTCATCACCATATTTAGTGGTTTTAAACCATATTGCTCCATCTTGTTCGTATAATTCGCCTTTGTTTTTTAATTCGTTGAAGTAGTGTTCAACCTTGCCTGATTTATGCAAATCAAGTTCAGAATAGAATTTGTCAAAATGAACTCTAAAGTTTTCTAAAAGTTCACGTTGTACCCTTTCCATATATTCTTTTGCATAATCTGATAACACCTGAATATCATCAGTAGGTTTGTTTTCTTCAAGAAACTTTTTAGCGACAGGGATAAGGTATTCCCCTGCGTAATAATTTTTTCTTTCTTCTTCATCTTCAGGGAAATCAATATTTTCACCAAGTTCTTGTTTAATTCTTATGTTTAAAGAACGACCGAGTTTTTGAATTTGACTACCTGCATCATTTATGTAAAATTCCTGATAAACATCGTGACCATAAAATTTTAGCAAGTTTGCAAGAGAACTCCCCATTGCAGCCCATCTTCCGTGTCCTATATGGAACGGACCTGTCGGGTTAGCAGAAACGTATTCGAGATTAATCTTTTCTTTTTTTATATTTTCAGGTTTACCAAAGTTTTCTTTTTTGTCTAAAATTTCTTCAATAACTTGTGCAAGTTCTTTGTCTGACAATTTAAAGTTTATAAATCCTGCAACAACGCTTGTTGTGTAGTTGTCGGTTGGTAAATACTTAACGATATTGTTTGCAATCACAGGTGGTGCTATTCTTGCATAACGAGCCATTGACGCTACGTTTACCGCAAAATCTCCAAAATCTGCGTTTTTAGGTTTTTCTGATACAAGTTTTATATCACCTGAATTTAAAATTTCTTCTGTTAGTTCGCCCAGTTCTTTATTTTGCACCGCTTTTTTTATTGCGTCTAATGTATCGTTAAGTACTAATTCTTTAAACATCTCTTTTCCTCTTTCATTTTTATTTATTATAACGCAAAGATAAATTATTGTTTATCTGCGAAGCAGATATATCTCTCCTTGGAGAGAGAG
>CAMHDG010000110.1 GCA_946183815.1 uncultured bacterium
CCATTCACTATTCACTAAAGGGCAACTTCGTTGCCCGCTAAACAATAATTTATCCCATGTTGTTATCTGAACCCCTTTATGATAAAATGCAACCAGAGGTATTATATGGATATTCGTAAAATATTATCTATGCAGAAAAATATAGATGTTCAGTCTAATTTGCCTGATGGGGTGATTATTGTCGGAACTAACGGTATTATCCAATGGGCAAATGATATTGCACACGATTTATTCAGACTTGAAGAAGGTCTTTTATTTTCAAAAGCAGTGAATGATATTTTAGAAAACGGATATGACCTTCTTGTTAATGCCGCAAACTCACACAAAGCACTTATTGCAAAATCTACTCACGGTGATGAATATTTTGAACTGACTGCAAGAGAAATTGAAGGCGGGCATATTGTTGCCTTGAGAGATTCAACACAAAACTATAAACGAATATCAAACATATTAGAGGAACAAAAAAATTCTCAAAAAGTTAATACCGACAAAAACGCTTTTCTTGTTAAACTCGCAAACGAGTTCAATTCACCTATCCAGTCTATTATCGGCTTTTCCCAAGGTATTTTAGACGGACTGGGCGGAAAAGTGTCCGATAAACAGGAAAAATACTTAAACATCATAAAGAAAAATTCATCTGAACTTTTGTATTTCTTCAATAAGTTAGTTGAACTCTCTCAATCAGAGGGGAATTTAATAGAAAATGATGAGAAATATTTTAATATTATTGATACAATAGATTCTGTTGTTAAAGCAAACAGGCATCTATATTTAGACAAACCTATCAATATAGAATTTAACCCTGATAATGAAATAAAGAAAACAATTTATCAAAAGGAAACTGCTTTTAAACTTATGATGAACAACCTTATTGAAACCTATATGAGAGAGATAGATTTAGGTAATGTTTATGTCACAGTATCAGATGCAGATCCTGAATTTTTGACAGCAAGAAACATTCCTGTTGATTCATCAATTCTGATTACGGTTTCCAGCAATAATATAACAGTGCTTGAAACAGAGTTAGGAACACTGTTTAACCCTTATGCAATAGTCGATAGTTCCAGCAAAAAGACAATCTCAAGAGCATTAGCACTGGGTACTGTTTCTAATATTGCAAAAGATTTAGGCGGAGTTATCTGGGCAGAAATTCTGCCTATGAAGGGGCTTGTTTTTAATATCGTAATACCTAGAGAGTTAGCACATAATGAGTAATGTCAGTTTAAGAAATTTATCAAAGTCATACGACAGAACAAAAACAATAATAGATAATATTAATCTTGAAATATCAGACAAAGAGTTTATTGTTTTGGTTGGGGCATCAGGTTGTGGAAAATCAACAATTCTGCGTATGATAGCAGGACTTGAAGATATTACCAAAGGCGAAATACTTATTGGGGACAAAGTGGTTAACAATGTCCACCCAAAAGACAGAGATATTGCTTTTGTATTCCAAAGTTACGCACTTTATCCACACATGAGCGTTTATGATAATATTGCTTTCGGTCTGAAAATGAGAAAAACTGATAAAAAAGTTATCGATGAAAAAGTAAAAGAAGTTGCAAAAGTTCTTGATTTAACCCAATATTTAGACAGGAAACCTAAACAACTTTCAGGCGGACAAAGGCAACGTGTTGCGCTTGGTCGTGCTATGGTCAGAAATCCTAAAGTTTTCCTTATGGATGAACCTCTGTCTAATCTTGATGCAAAATTAAGAGTTCAGATGCGTTCTGAAATAAAAAAATTACACAGAAAACTGGATACAACTTTTATTTATGTAACTCATGACCAAACAGAAGCCTTAACTATGGGGGACAGAATTGTAGTTCTTGATAAGGGCGTTATCCAACAAGTAGATACCCCTAAAAATATTTATTCTAACCCCGCAAACACATTTGTTGCAGGCTTTATCGGGCAAATGAATTTTATTGACGCAAAAATCGAAAATGGGTTTCTGACTTTTAGCGGAATAAATATTCCGTTATCAGATGATTTAAAATCAAAACTGGGTGACAGAGCCGAATTAACACTGGGTATCAGACCTGAAAATATGACATCAGGCGACTATAAATTAACTGTTGATGTTGATATAAGCGAAATGTTAGGCAGTGAAAAAATTGCATATTTTAACATTCAGGATAAAAAATGTTCTGCTAAACTATCCCCCGATTATGAAATAGGCGAAAAAATAGAACTCTCGCTTTCAACAGACAATATGCTTTTCTTTGACAAGCAAAACGGTAATAATATTCTTATGTAACAAATGTTACAAAATTTTCATTTATTGAAATTACAAACTCATATCATGTTTTTCTTTATTTATAGAAAAAATTTGAGAGTGAAGTGATATGAGTGAAATTAAAACCCCGTTTAACAATTTAATTCAAGCAGGTATGACAAGAGATGCGTTCATTGCACGCTACAAAGAACTATCGGAAGAGATGCGAAACGAGCCTGCACAGTCAGTATTCTTTGGACAATTAAGCGAAGATGCTGTATCGAGAATGTTTGATGTTATTCAACTAACCCACGATGACGGAGATAACTGTGATAACGCAACTATTTCCGAAAACGATATAAAAAGACTTGCTTCTTTTGATAACAATGACTCTTCAATATCGGAAGAAGATTTAATGAAACGATTTGAAGAGATATTAAACCAAAATCAAATTGTGTCAGGGCCTACTGATTCTGACTTACCTTCCATTACTCCCGCACAGGGACTTGATATTTTGTTTGATTTGAAAAATGTTAAAACTCAAATTGCAACAACAAAAAAACAACAACTTGAACAAGAACTGGAAGAGTTAATCTCTGAAAAAGTAAAGGATAACCCAAAATATAAAGCAAAGAAAAAAGCACTTGACGATGCTCAACACGAACTTGAAGCAAAGAAACGTGAACTTGCATCAAAAAAACGTGATATGCAAATAGCAAAAGCCGATATGGAAAGAAAACGGGCAAAGGCTGAAAATATAAAAGATGACACAGAAAAAGAAAGTCTTGGAAACAGTTTAACAGATTTACAAAATACAATAAACGGTTATAATTCCGATATATCAAAGTTGTCTGCCGATATAACAAGACTAAATTCAACCGTAAAGAATTTAAAAGCGGAACTAAACGAAATCATTGAAGAACTTGAAAGCGAAAATAAACAGGCAATTAAACAAAAACAAGCCGAAATAGAAGAACTGGACAATGTATTAGCAAACGATTTAAGAGAAATAGACAACAGAATAGAAGTAACCCAAAACCAATTACTTGAACAAGCAAGACAAGCGGGCGCAGACAGTGCAAGATATACTAATATGGGCAATGACGGACATATTGGCAAAACGGCAGCACAGGCTTTGTCAAATGCAGCAGGTGAGATAGGTGTTCGAGAAGCGACAGGACACAATGATGGGGCTCAAATTGCGAAATACCGAAACGGGCTTGATAATAATGCAGCATGGTGTGCAAGTTTTGTATCGTGGTGTTACAAAGGAAACGAAGTATTTGGCTATCAGGCATCAGTCAGCGGTATTCAGATGGCAGCCCAAAGACAAGGACTATACTCTGAAATCGGTTCATACACTCCAAAACCCGGAGATGTAATGATTCAAAAGAGCAACGGTGCATCTCACACAGGTATTGTTGAAAGTGTTGACCCTGACGGTACTATTCACACAATTGAGGGTAATGCAAGCAATTCTGTAAGACGTGTTACTTATAAACCGGGGTCAAAAGGATACAGCAAAATATCAGGCTGGGTAAGAATGTCTGACAGAGGTTAATTCCCCTGTTGCTGCTGAAGAGTTAAATCTCTTAAGTATTCTCTCACACCGCCTGTTATTATCAAATCAGGTTCTGACATACAAAAAGAATCCAGAGTAATCATGCCTGCACGCTTATCACCGGACATAACATATAATAACCCCAGCATAACTTTATTCAAAGGGTTTTTGCTTGTTCGGTATTCTGCTATCTTTTGTTGAGCCTTCCCTAATCTTGTATAACAATCGGCAAGATTTTTATAGTATTCAAAATTCAGACCATAGAGAGTAATCGCCCTTTCAAAGCAGTCTTGGGCTTGTTCAGCGAAACCTAAAGCCATATAGGCTCTACCTAAATTGTTATAAGATATTGCTGCAGACTGACTGTTTGGGTTCAGACTTATTGCTATTTTAAATTCCTGAACGGCTGCATAATAACAGTGCTCCTCTAAATACCTTAACCCGACTGCGTTATGAAACACTGAATTTTTTGTCGCATCAATTTGATACGAACCTGATACTGTCGGCTTTGCAAACCCACTTGTTAATAATGAGGTAAATAATAAAAATACTAAAATTTTCTTCATAAAATATCTATTTCCAAGCCTTCTTTCGCCATTATTGAATCTTCTTTTCCAAAACTGCTGTTAAGTTCGTTCAATTTTTCATCGTCATAAGACGGATCAAAATGGAAGAATACTAATTTTTCTGCGTTGATTTGTTTTTTAGCATCAAGCGCCATTTCATAGGTCGAATGTCCAAACCCTTGTTTTGGAGTATATAAACTTAAATAATCTTCTGTTGTATATTGTGAATCGTGAATTAACAAATTACAATTTCTTGCAAATTTAATAAGTTTTTTATCCCCGCCTGCATAACTTTCTTTGTCTGATGCATAAACCAGAGATTTACCTTTATAAGAAATTTTATAGACATAAACTCCGCTTTGCGGGTGAGCAAAAGATTTATAACAGGAGATAACAACATCATCTTCTCGGTATTCTGATGAATAAAAATCATATACCCTTGTTACAATAGGGTCTTCTCCATGTCTTAAAATAATATAATTTGTTTCATTTAAGTCCTGAATTTTTAATTCTGCAGCAATATCACCCAAATCGAGCGGAAAGGTTTTTGTGAACAAAAGTTTTGATAATTCTGTTTCCAGTTTTTCGTCTTGAGCGACACCGCCAAAAAGATGAAGTTTTGTAGAAGCAAGGTGCATAGGTTTAAAGAAAGGAATACCTATTATATGGTCTTGATGGATATGGCTTAACAAAATTGTTGCCTTAACAGGAGTTCTTTCCGTAATGGTTGAACCTGATTCAATATATTTAGCCATAAGTTCGTTGCCTAATTCGATTAATCCTGTTCCTGCATCAAGAATAATCAAATGCCCGCCGACATTAACTTCAACACAAGATGTGTTTCCGCCATATTCCAAAAAATCTTTATTTGCTACGGGATAACTCCCTCTTACACCTCTGAATTTTACTTTAAATTCGCTCATGACACTTCCTTCTTAATCTATTCTTTAATGATTATAACTTATTTATCAAACTTACTCAATACCTCAAAATATTTCCGCCAATATTCACTATACTGAACGGGTAATATCCATGGTTTAATTGCATAATGCAAAATAAAAGGAGTTTTTAAAGCCTTATTGTATTCTTCTTTTCTTGAAGGAAAAGAGTTAGGGTCATCCGTTGTTAGCATAAGATTATATTTTAGAGGTAAGTATAATATCTGATTTCTGCATATATCATTCAGCACATCCTGATCTGAATAATCATTGTTTTCTTCACTCAATTTTTTAAATAATTCTTCTTCTGTTTTTTGTTCTCTAAACTTTTTCAGGTTCAACACCATTACACCGGAATTAAAATAAACATCATCCTCGCCTAAGTTAGCATGACAAGTCATAAGAGCGGAATACTTATCCTCGACAGCCGCTATTAAACTGTTTTTTATGTCATAATTCCAGAGTTCTTTTATATCGGATAAAACGACTAAATCAGAGTCTAAATAAATTATTTTATCAACAGTTGTAAGAGAAGAAAGTTTTAGTCTGTAATAAGCAGAAACACCGACTCTTTTATCATGAACCATTCCGTCAAAATCAGAATTGTTCATTTTTATATATTCATATTCAATTTTTGGATAAATATTTTTAAAAATTTTAAATTTTTGCTGAAAGATTGTTTCAAATTCTTCCTCCTCAAAATCCGACATGATAAAAAACTTATATTCATCATTTTGAGCATTGGAAAGAAT
>CAMHDG010000111.1 GCA_946183815.1 uncultured bacterium
CGGAATGATTAAAGAAACGATAACAGGTAATCCTGACGGTTCTATGCAGTCGTACAGATATCAAAATGGTGACCTTTCCCAAATAACCCAAAGATGTGATATAAAACCTGACGGAAGCAGTACTGTTATGAAATATAAAAATTCTAAACTGTCAACAAAAACAAATTTTGACAAAGATAATAAATTTGTTGACGGTTATGTCTATGCTGACGGCAGGGTATATGGCGAATGTAATGAGTATGATAATATTACAAAAAACTATATTACTGATGAAATTATAAAATGTTTAGAGAGTGATGACCCTCAAAAAATAGAAAAATTAACGCAAATAATAACAGAAAGAGTGACCCCTGCAACAATAGAAGATGTTTATGACTCTTTTTACGAGCAAACAGGAAAAAATTTAGTTGATGCAATATCGATGATTAAGGGAATTAACCCAAAACAATTTTTTAACATTTACACCGAATTGTCTTTTACGAAACAAAACGTTCTTGGAACAGATAATGATGTTGCCGACACAAGCAGGCGGCTTTATCTTTACCATGTGTTAGGACAAACGGATAAATTTAAAGAAACCGTTTTATCAATAACGCCTGAAAATGCATACGAAGTACAGTCAGCCTTTGGAAGTGATGATGCTATTGGTGATTCATTCAAACAGGAAAGTTTAGCAAGTTTAAATGAATTAATGAATTTATCTAAAATGTCTGAAGAAGACAAAAAAGAATGTAGAAAACATCTTGTTGATACATTAATAAAATCTTATGAAGATAGAAAGTTATATGTAGCGGATATAAAGGAGGACATATTATCCCACCTTGATGACCCTAAAAAATTTGAGGTAGATTATAAACGACTAATATCAAGAGGGGGGTCTGAACCGAGCGATGAAGAAATATACGAACCAAACGGAGAGATTGATTTAGATGTTGTTCAAGGAAATATAGGGGACTGCTGGCTTATTGCAGGGATAAAAAATTTAGGTCATAAAAAAAGCGGAAAAGAGTTTTTAAAAAATATGTTATCCGTTGATAAAGAAAAAAGGACAATAACCGTAACATTCCCTGCCGTATCAAAATCATATACAATAACCTTTGATGAAATCAATAAATCAAACCACCTTGCAACAGGTGACGGTGATGCAAGAGCAATAGAAATAGCCGTTGACAGATATATAAAAGAATACGCTTATAGCGATATTGATATGCTCACAGAAGATCTTATGAAATCAGAACACGCCGACAATGTTGCAACTACAATGATGATAGACGACTATGACGATAATGCCGTAAAAGACAGATATGACTTGAATGCAGATCACACACAATTCTTCTATAAATTATTATTTGGTGACGGTGAAATAATGGAAAATATCGATATGGAATCCAGTGATTTTAACAATGATAATACACTTTTTTCTTTCGGAATAAATGAAGCAAACGCAGTTATGGCATACGATTCAAAAGAAAATACATATATATATTTAGAGGACTCTCACGCATACATTATAGACTCAAGTGACAACAAATACATATACCTGATTGACCCGAGAGAAGAAGGATATAACCCTCTGCGTGTCGAGAGAAAAGATTTAGAAAATATCAGAGTTGATGTAGAAAGTACCGATATTGAATAGCAAATTATATACTAAAATACTTAACCGCTAACTTTGATATCCAACAACACTGCCTTTTTATAGGTAAAAATCTCTTTTAGGGCAGTTTTTAATTCTGACATATTTGTTATTGTGTAACCTAATATCCCATAAGCAGAGGCAAGTTTCACAAAATCAGGGTTTATCAACGATGACTGATAAACTGAATAATTATTATTTTCTTGCTGATGTTTTATCATCTCCAAAGAAGAATTATTTATAATCATCATTTTTAGAGGGATATTATATTCAGCACAAACCCCCAACTCCTGCAAATTCATCTGAAAAGAACCATCTCCTGATATATTCATAACCAAAGAATTTGGTTTAGCAATATACGCACCGATAGCAGAAGGCAGACCATAACCCATCGCCCCAAATCCGCCTGATGTCAAGAAATTAGCAGTTGATGATACCTTAAACACTTTATTTGCATATATCTGATGCTCACCAACATCAGTTGCAATCACAGGGTTATATTTTTTTGTATATTCATATATCACCTTCAAAACATTTTCTGTTGTAAAATCTTCAGTCACTGAACTTATGTCATTTTGTGATAACTGTTCTATCCAATCATACTTTATATCAAACAGAATATTCTTCGCTTTTATTACCCCTATCATTTGTTGGAGTACAACCTTTAACTCGCCTAAGATTTCTTCTTCAATAGAAACATTCGCAGACATATTCTGGTAAATATTTATACTTATAATTTTAGAGTTTTGTAAAAAGTTTTCCTTATAACCTGTTGTCCTCTCTGAAAATCTTGTACCCAGAGCAATAACAACATCAGAGTCATTAATCATTTCATTAAGGTAATCAACACCATTAAAACCTATAAGCCCCAAAGAAACATCATCAGCCACCCCTTTTGCCATAAGAGTATTAACAACAGGAATATGAGTGAGTCTTTGAAACTCTCTAACTTCATTTTCAGACCCGAAACAACCGCCACCTGCAATAATTAAAGGTTTATTTGCATTTTTAAGCATGCCTAACGCTCTCAATACGCAAGAATGTGGGGCTTCTACCTTTATTTCATGTCGTTTTCTATATGTTTTTTGTTCGGATTGACTTTCTAATACAGATTTTGTAACCCCAACTACTACAACACCTGACGGCAGTTTTAAAGCCTCATTTATTGCCATATTTATTGTATAAGCAACCTCATCAGGCTTATCAAGAATAAAAACCTTTTTAGAACACGTTTGTATAATATTATTAACATCTATATCCTGAAACCCATTTTTTCCAACACTTTCAGACTGTGCCGTAATAACAACCAAAGGTGTTCCGTCAGTATTAGCATTAACTATCCCTGTTATTGTATTAGTAAACCCAGGACCTGACGTTGCAAGCACAACCCCGCATTTCCCGCTTACTCTTGCGTAACCCTCGGCAGAATGGATTGCACCCTGCTCATGACGGGATAATATATGTTTTATTCTATCAGTTTTTGATAACTCATCATATATTGATAATATCGGTGTCCCCGGATATCCAAAAACAGTATCAACCCCGTTTTCTATAAGGGTTTCAACCAAAACTCCCGCACCTGTGTGTTGTTGAATTGATATTTCTCTATTTTTTGTTTTTTCTAATGTGTCCACAAACCTATTATATAATAACCACTAAATAGTGGGTAGCAACAACAGGATAGTTATTACAAAAGTTTACTATTATCAGCGGTTTTTAGGTTTTGTAAACGAATGTTAAGTTTAATTAATAAAAAAGTCAATTTTAGAATAAAAAATAACTTTATCATGATGTAAAGGTTAAGTTATAAAATTTAGTTTAGGTTAGTTAAAAGTATTTTAGGAGGTTTGTATGACAACAGGTATTGCAGGATTAGCCCCAATAGGGTTAGGCACAGTAGGAATCGTTCCATCAGGATGTATGAGTCAATATATGGATAGCGGTTCTGTCTTTAACGCAGGATACATGTATCCGGGGATGGGATGTTTTGGATTAAATCCCGCTCAAAGTGATGCGTATTTTAATGCAATGGTGCATAATTCAGATAATATGACATCATTACAATTCGTAAACAATGGTAATCAACACGCTCTAAACTCTTATGGCGAAATTATGCAGAAAAATTTACCGGAAGTTGCAGAAGCGTTAAGAAACGGTGAATATGGTAAAGCAGCAAGACTTTATGATGAAGTTTACGAAGCAGTTAGCAAAAACTATGGCAGAGAAATTACAACTCACCAAGACAGATTGAATATGGATCAGTCAATCAAAGCAACAATTTCAAGAGCATACCAGCAAATCAACGGAACAACCATCGGCTTAGATGCACGTCAAAGCGATGAAGGTTACTTCTCTAACGGATTTATGCAAGGTATAACTTTAGGTAACCACCACAAAGCAACCTCTGAAGAAATCGAAGCATATATGACAGGTAACACGGTTGAAGGTTACGGCAGCAAAAAAGCAGCAAAAACTTTAGGTAAACTAACAGGTACTGCTATCAGTGCAGGTGCTGCAGCAGGAGTAGGTTTCCTTGTAGCAGGTCCGATAGGTGCTGCCGTTGGTGGCGGAGTTGCTTTACTCGCAACTTTATTCTCCGGTGATAACACATCTTCAAAAGTAACAGAAGCATAATAAATAACCTTACTATATAATAACCAACTAAAATACAAACTAAACTAAAATCAATGGCGGAAGCGATGCTTCCGCCTTTTTATTTAATAAAAATTTGCTCTGATTTATAAACTCTATCTGTAATTCGTAAATTGGAGCGGGCAGTCAAATTTATCCTCGTTTTCCCTGATAAATTTAATAACGTCTTGCAAATCATCTTTGCTCTTGCCTGTTACTCTAACCTGCTCGCCCTGAATGGATGCCTGAACCTTTAACTTTGTTCCTTTAATTTCTGCAACTATTTTCTTTGCAAGATCCTGACTCAAGCCTTTTTTAAGGTTATATACCCTTCTTACGTTACCACCCAGCGCATTCTCAACAGGTTGCGGGTCTAATATTTTTATACTTATCCCTCGTTTGATTAGTTTTGACTGAATAATATCGTCTATATTTTTTAGTTTCATTTCATCCGCTGTAGTAACTGTTATGGATTTATCTGCGTCTAACTCAACTGTTGAATTAGAATTTTTAAGGTCAAATCTTGTGGTTAAATCTCTATTTACCTGATCGATAGCGTTAACTAACTCTTGTTTATCAAATTCTGATACAATATCAAAACTGCAATCTTTAGCCATTGGATACTCCTTTCTTATCTGACATAATCATTCTACAAAAAAAAGATATCAATAGCAATATTAAACCTTATGACAGGCAACAAAATGAGAGTTTCCTCTATCTGTGAGAGGAGGAACAGTTAAGCAAACAGACTCATCACACAATTCACAACGTGGAGAAAATCTGCAACCGGCTATTCTATCCTGAATACTTGGAGGCTGACCTGATATCGTTTTTAAAATTTTATCAGAAGTATTTGCAGGAAGTGCATTCATAAGAGCCTTTGAATACGGATGTTTTGTGTTTGTAAAAAATTCTCTTTTTCGTGCATTTTCAACAATTCTGCCGGAATACATTACCGAAATCTCGTCAGCGTATTCGCCAACCAAACCCAAATCATGGGTAATAAGTAAAATTGATGTTTTAAACTCTGTTTTTATATCATTAAGCAGTTTCATAATTTGAGCCTGAATAGTAACATCCAGTGCAGTAGTCGGCTCATCTGCAATAATAACTTTTGCCTTTGTTGCAAGAGCCATTGCAATTATTACTCTTTGCTTCATCCCGCCCGAAAGTTCGTGAGGATAGACCTCCATTTTCTCTTTAGGATTAGGAATTTTAACTTGTTCTAAAACCTCAACAGCCTTGTTATAGGCATCTTTCTTTGATAAAGTGCCATCCTTTTCAATAACCTCTAATAACTGGTTTCCTATTGTGTAAAGCGGGTTTAAAGAGGTCATAGGATCCTGCGGAATGAGTGCAATTTGAGAACCTCGCAAATCTCTCAACTCGTTATTATCAAGTTCTAATATATTCTTTCCGTCAAAAAATATCTCCCCACCCGTTATAACGGCATTTTTTGATAGCAATTTAATTATGCTCATAGCAGTAACAGATTTTCCGCACCCCGATTCACCGACAAGTGCATGGATTTCACCTTCATTAAGCGACAATGACACATCATACAAGGTCGGATAAATCCCGTTTTCTAACTTAAAAGACAAATTCAAATTCTTTATATCTATTACACTCATATATCTATTTTACATAATTTATCGTTTTCAGTAAATAGATAGTGGGGTAAATTATTGTTTATCTGCGAAGCAGATATATCTCTCCTTGGAGAGAGA
>CAMHDG010000112.1 GCA_946183815.1 uncultured bacterium
CATTATAACCGTACTAAAGAATTAACAGGAAACAGTTTTACAAAGACAATATGGCATTCTGTAAAAGCACACCTTCGCAAACCTGAAACGATTTTAATGAAATAATTCATATTTACAAAACTTATAAAACACAGCAAAACATAGCAATTATTATTTTCAGACTCCTTATATTAACCATAAGGAGTCTATTTAATGAATATAATTACCCCATACGACTCACAAACAGGTCGTGTCCTGTCAACCAACCAAGTATCACCTGATAAAAATATAAGAAGAAATTTTTTATCTTCAACAAGTGTTGACAAAGTAGAAAAAGTTGGGAATACCAGCCCTTCAGAAAAATCTGTTAAGATGCTTTTAAACCTTGTTAAAGCATCATTAAACGAAGGTAAAATTGATGAGTCTGTTTTTAAAGGGGCTAATTACCATGACTGGTCTAATTTATTAGAAATTGCAAACGAGTCAACCGTTACAGGCATGGCATTTGATGCCGCTCATAAACTCCCAAAAGGAACTTTGCCAACAGGAATTGCCTTGAAAATGGCAGAATTTGCAAGAGAAGAAGAAAAAGAACATGCCAGACAAGAAAAGATTATAGGCGAATTAACCGAAAAATTAGCAAAAAAAGATACAGAATTAATACAATTAAAAGGTATTGGTTTCTCAATGAATTATCCTGTCCCACAACACAGATATGGCGGTGATATAGATGTGTTCACACGAAAAAAAGGAACAGTAACAGAAGGTTATTCAAATACGTGGGATATGTTCAATCAAATGATGCTTGATGAAGGTTGTGATGTTGAAGATTACAAAAGAAAACACCATAAACACAGTGAGTTTGACTATAAAGGTGTAAGAATTGAAAACCACAATTATTTTCTAAACAAAGAAAGAATGCCGGAATCACGCAAAATAGATGCATATCTTCACAAAAATATTAATCCGAGAGTACAGATTTTGCCTAACGGAACAAAAATTTTAGTACCGTCAAAAGAGTTTAACACTGTATTTATGGCTCATCACGCCTTTCAGCACTTTGTATTTGGAGGGATAGACATTCATCACCTCACTGACTGGGGGATGCAAATCAAAAACGATGGTTTTAATTTCCCTGAGGAATTAAAAGGTACAAAGTTTGAAAAATTCACATACGCTCTTACTAACTTATCACACAAATATTTAGGAACTAAACCGACTGCACCACAAGATAAAGAATACGAAGAAAAAATATTCAAGAAACTTATTTATCCGCAATCGGAGGAAGTTCCAATGTACTATAACAAAGTGCAGACTTTTGCATACAAGGTTAAAAGATTATATACCAAAGCGAAATTTGCACAAGAATATACAGGGGCATCAATGGTTCGTATGTTCACAGATGCTGGGCTTATAAAACTTGCTAACCCTAAAGCGATTTTCAGAAAACTATAATAAAAAAAAGGTTGCTCATAGAGCAACCTAAAATTCGATTTAGTAAGATTAGGTAAGTAAAAATCTTTATTATAAACCTTCTGAATAGTTGTAATCGTTCTTGATATTGCTTGACAACATTGATTTGTAAGAATCCATATAGGAGTTAATTTCCTGCAACTCAACAGATAATGTTGTAATCTGGTTTTCTAATTGAGTTTCCCAAGCAGTCATATCAGCCATTTCTGCTTCATAATAACAATCAATGTATTCAACTTCTTCCGTATATTCAGGGATTTCTGTATAATCGTGATAAGAATATGTTGAATTTATATAAGTAGAAGAAAATATATTTTTACACTCGGCACGAAGAGCCTGATATTTAGCGGTTTTCCATTCTGCTAAATCAGAAGTCTCAGCAGCGGCAGTAGTCTTACTGTTCTGCATTTGAGTTATTTGCGTGTTAATCATATTACGTCTATGCACGTATGATAACAGCGTCTCGTTTAAAATCGCTTCTGCCATTTTGCTCTCTTACCTTATGTTTAATCTTACATGTATATAAAGTTTTTTATTAAGGTCTGATTTCAGAGTGAATATAATTCGTTACAAAAGTTAACATGCTAAAACATGCATGCCTGCATGCTTTCAGCGATATTGTATTTCAAGGGTTATTTAAATTTTAATAATATTTTAATTGAAGAAATAAGTTTTATTTCATATAATAAATGTGAGGATAATTTATGACTAATCACAAATCACATAGTTGCGGTTGTTGCATGTCAGACTTAAATGAAAATGATAACCAAAAGAATTTATACGAACTGTTATTTGCAATAGGGATATATACATCTGCATTTTTTATACAGGATGTACGAATAAAACTCATAATTTTTATCACCGCATACATAATTGCAGGTGTTGATGTAATATATGCATCATTAAAGAACATAAAAAACGGAATAATATTTGACGAGAACTTTTTAATGACTATTGCGACACTTGGCGCAATGTGTGTTGGAGAGTATCCGGAAGCCGTTATGGTAATGATTTTGTATAAAATAGGCGAAAGCCTGCAAACCGATGCCGTAAACAAATCAAAAAGGTCTATTTCATCTCTTATGGATATAAGACCCGATTACGCTTATATTGAAACAGAAGACGGGTTAAAAAAAGTGCATCCGCCTGATGTAAAATTGGGCGATATAATCGTTGTAAAACCGGGGGAAAAGATTTCCCTTGACGGTGTTGTCACAGAGGGAGAATCATCTGTTGATACTTCTGCCATAACAGGAGAGTCAGTTCATAAAACCGTAAGAGCGGGAGATATTGTTTACAGCGGTTGTATTTGCACCTCCGGTCTTTTAAAAATACGCACTACTAAAGTTTTTTCCGAATCAACTGTTTCTAAAATATTAGAACTTGTTGAGAATGCTAAAGATAAAAAATCTAAGTCAGAAAACTACATAACAAAATTTGCAAAAGTTTATACCCCTATTGTCGTATTAGGGGCGGTACTGTTAACTCTTATCCCTACATTTTTCTTTGATGGCAGTTTTGTTGTATGGTTTAAGCGTGCTTTAACTTTTCTTGTGATATCCTGTCCTTGTGCTTTTGTTATATCAGTGCCGTTGACTTTCTTTGCAGGAATCGGGGCTTGCTCTAAACAGGGGATTCTTATTAAGGGAAGTAATTATATGGAAAAACTGGCAACCCCTGATACAATTCTTTTTGATAAAACAGGTACTCTTACAAAAGGAGTATTTGAAATTCAAAAGGTTTGTCCTATAAATGTTTCTGAAGAAGAATTATTGGAATATGTAGTTTATGCTGAATATTATTCTAATCATCCTATTGCTGTATCAGTAAAAAAATCTTATACTCACGAGATTGATAAGAATAAAATATCTTCTATTGAAGAGTTTTCAGGAAAAGGGGTCAAGGCAGTAATAAATAATACTGAAATTATCGCAGGAAATTATAAATTATTCTGTGATTTTAAAATAGAAATACCTGATATTAACGAAGCAGGAACAATTATTTATGTTGCAAAAGACAAACAATATGCGGGTTATATTCTTATTACAGATGAAATAAAATCTGAAACAAAGAATATAATATCTGTTTTAAAATCAATGAAAATCAAGACAACAATGCTTACAGGAGATACAGAAAAGATTGCACGGAATACAGGTGAAATCATCGGAATTGATGAGATAAAATCACATCTGCTTCCACAGGATAAAGTAGAGATATTAGAATACAAACTACTGCAAAAACAAGCAAACAAAAGTGTTTTGTTTGTTGGTGACGGGATAAATGATGCTCCTGTATTGAAGCAGGCAGATGTTGGAATATCAATGGGCGCACTTGGGTCTGACGCTGCGATAGAGGCATCTGATGTTGTAATTATGAATGACGAGATAGAAAAAATCCCTGTACTGATAAATATTGCACGAAAAACAATGAGAATTGTAAAAGAAAATATTATATTTGCAATTACAGTTAAAGTAATCTTCCTGATATTAGGGGCATTGGGATATATGTCAATGTGGGGTGCTGTTTTTGCAGATGTTGGGGTTACGTGTATTGCGGTAATAAATTCTCTCCGTACTTTACAAACCACTTCTTTTATTAAAGAATAGAGTTGGAGAAACGATAAATTGAACGAGATTTTAACACTGGTAAAAGTAACAGCATTAGCAGGTATTGGAGGCACAGGTTTAGGTGGTGCTTTGAGTGGGCTGTTCAAGCGTGATTCCGTTAAAACCGCAAGTCTTTTATTAAGTTTTGCAGGCGGAGTTATGATTGCCATTGTTTGTTTTGACTTAATACAAAGTGCAATAAAAACCAATACTCATATTTTTTGGATATGTTTAGGGATAGCACTGGGGGTTGCTATTGTTTATTTGCTAAACCTTTTTATTGATAATCATACAAATTTTGAGGTTAGACATATAGGTAAAAACCACCCTCAAACTGCGGATAATCTTGATGAGATTATTCACAGCAATCATTTGTCTGTCCATTTAAAAAGACGTGATACAAGGATAGCACTTTTAGGAGCAGGTACGATAATGGCTTGTGCTATTGCACTCCATAATTTACCGGAGGGTATGACAATAGGTGCATCTTTTGCAAATAATAACGGAGTGATGGGAGGTTCTGCCCTAATCCTTGCTATACTAATCGGTATCCATAATATTCCTGAAGGGATGGCGATTGCCGTACCTTTAATCAATGGAGGAATAAAACGAAGGCTTGCAATTTTAATCACCGCCTTAAGCGGAACACCAACTATTATCGGGGCATTACTGGGTTATATGATAGGTGATATCGGACCTTTAGGACTTGCTTTAAGTTTGAGTTTTGCAAGCGGAGCAATGTTCTATGTAGTATTCGGAGAAATTTTACCACAGTCTATTTTGATGTATAGGAGTAAATCACCTGCGTTTTTCGTTATCCTCGGGATGCTGGTCGGATTGTTGATTATTTATTTTTAATCAGGGAGTCCAGCACTTCTCTGTATGTTTCCGCCTCTATTATGCGAATGTCAACATCAGACTTTGTTACGTTTAAAACTGTTTTGTTTTCTTTAACCCCAAAAACTTTGATATTATTTTTTATCCCTTCAAAAACAGGTATTGAACCCAAACAATTATATGGCATAACTAAAAATTTAAGGTCACTTATATTAAGTCCGCTTTTTTTAGTATAATCAAGCAACGGGGCTTGGGATAAACCTAAAAGGATACAAGGCAAATATGTAGGAGTAATGTATTCGGCAGAGCAACGGGAATCAACAATCTCTTGTGATATTGTAATATCGTCAAACGCAGGGGAATGAGCACAAGGAACTTTAAGTTCTTTTGAAATATAATGAGAAATAATTGCCTCAACCCCGCCAACAGGGTCAACCCCGATACCGTTTGAATAGTTATCAAAGTCGTCATCTTCAAACCTGCACACAATAGCAAGTGCCTCTGCTCCTTTATCAAGCAACCTTTTTCCAGATTTCAAAATAGTTGATATATTTTTAACCGAGCCTGTCGAAATACCGCTTTTATCCACAACAAACTCAACTCCAGCATCCTCATCTGTTATGTCATAACCCAAAATATCACAACCATATATGGTTTTAACGGCATTTATTGTATTTATATGGACATTAATTATACCCTGAGGTATAGATTTATCAAATATTACCCCTATTTTATTTTTTTGTGAAACTGGAACAATATTGCAATTCCCCTTAAAAAATTCGTCAAGAGAATACCCCTCGACATAAAGCATATCGGGTGTAATTCCTGAAAAACAACCCGCATTAACGACATTAGGGTTAACAATCAGGCTGAAATGTTTAGCGAACTCTCTTGCCCAAAAACTTGCATCACCTGCGTAACCGCCTATTGATGCCCCGACTCCCGTAGGGACTATAAATGCTCCTGTTTCTCTTTTCATATCTTTATTTTAGCACAGATAAATTGTTGTTTAGAGGCGAACGTAGTGAGCCGATATTTGCAAAAGTGATTAAGTGACTAG